>JBBSHP010000735.1:0-3463 GCA_038232555.1 Bryobacterales bacterium | reverse complement strand
CCAAGGTTCAAGTGGTAGTTGGCCGCGAGGGTGTCGAAAAGCCGATCGCGTTCAATATTACCCGCGATGAGATACCACGCCTGAGCGTGCAAAACCCGTTCTGGCTCAAGCCGGGGCTGGCTTACTTATACGTTACACAGTTCAACGAGAACACCAGCAAAGAAATGGAGGAGGCTCTCCGGAAACTGGGTGAGAGCAACATCACTGGACTGATTCTCGATTTGCGTGAAAATCCCGGTGGAATTCTGGGCGAGGGCGTCGCGGTGGCTGGCCACTACCTGCGCCGCGGTGAGGTTGTGGTCTCGCATCGTGGGCGCGCATCCGAGAACAAGCCCTATGTCGCGCGGGGAAGCGCCAACGGACAGAACTATCCGATTGTGGTCCTGGTCAATCGATACTCTGCCTCTGCCGCCGAAATCGTCGCGGGCGCCTTGCAGGATCATGATCGCGCCTGGATTCTGGGGGAGCCTACTTTTGGCAAAGGTCTGGTGCAGACCGTCTATCCATTACCCGAAAACACTGGCCTGGCGCTAACCACCGCTCATTACTTCACACCCAGCGGACGCTTGATTCAGCGCGATTATTCCAACATCTCGTTCCTGGATTATTACTACGGTAAACGCACGGAGACCAAGAACATGCAGGACGTGAAAAGCACCGATAGCGGGCGTACCGTGTACGGCGGTGGCGGGATTACCCCGGATGAAAAATTTGTTCCCGCGAAATACAACAAGTTCCAGACGGAGCTTTTGCGGAAGTTCACGTTCTTCAATTTCGCCGCGAAATGGTTTGGTGCCCGCTCCGAATCTAAACTCGCCAAGGGCTGGACTCCTGACGATGCTCTGTTGAATGAATTCCACGACTTCCTGTTAAAGCAAAACGCAACATTCACGGAAGCCGAATGGGCTGAGAATCACTCGTGGATCAAGCAGCAACTCAAGAAGGAATTCTATATCACCGGATTCAGTTTCGAGGATTCGCAGAAGGTCGCGATCGAGGACGATCCCATGGTTCTGAAGGCGATCGACGCCCTGCCGCAGGCCCGGGCCTTGCTGGACAAATCCAAGAAGTTGATCGTACAACGCCTGGGGCGTTAACGGCAGGTAAGTGCGCCAGCCGCGCATGTCCGCCCCCCAGATCTCCGTACTGGATGCGGGAGGACAATACTGCCATCTGATCGCGCGCAAAGTGCGGGACCTCGGAGTTTACGCTGAGGTCCGGCCCAGCGATACACCTGCCGCCGACCTGGCTGGACGCAGGGGGCTGATCATTTCGGGGGGCCCCAGCAGCGTGTATGAAGCAGGCAGCCCACGCATTGATCCGGGCATGTTGGCACCCGATTTTCTCACACGCGGTCCGGCCATATTCGGTATCTGCTATGGCCTGCAACTCATTGCGCATGAGCTCGGCGGAGTGGTTCGACCAGGTCAGCGCGGCGAGTATGGACTCGCGCAACTGCAACATCCCCGCGCTCATCCGTTATTCAACGGAGTCGACGGCGACAGCCAGGTCTGGATGAGCCACCGCGATGTGGTGGAATCGGTTCCTCCGCGATTCGAAATTCTAGCCGCTACTGACACATGCACCGTGGCCGCCATGGCTGCCCGCGAGCAGCGCATAACTGCCGTCCAGTTCCATCCTGAAGTGGTACACACCCGCTATGGAACTGAAATTCTCTCGAATTTCGTTTTCGGGATCTGCGCATGTGAACGCGATTGGGATCCGAAAGACCGTATCGAGCCCATCGAAGAGAACATTCGCGAGGTCGCGGGCGATCGCAGTATCTTTTTTTTCGTGAGTGGCGGCGTCGATTCCACCGTCGCCTATACCCTGTGCTTGCGTGCACTTTCGCCGGAACGCGTGTATGGCATCTATGTCGACACTGGCCTGATGCGTGAAGGAGAAACCGAGTTTGTGCGGAGCCTCTTTCAGCAATTAGGAGCCACAGCGTTTCATGTCGAGTCAGCCCGCAATGATTTCCTGGGCGCGCTCAAAGGCGTGGTGGACCCGGAGCGTAAGCGGCACATCATCGGTGAAGCGTTTGTCGCAGTGCAGGAACGCATCCTGAACTCAGGGCGTTTTCTGGATGGCAACTGGATACTCGGCCAGGGTACGATCTATCCCGACACGATTGAGTCCGGGGGCACCGCCAACGCCGACTTGATCAAGACGCATCACAATCGCGTCGCGGGAATTCAGAAGCTGATCGAGAGCGGTCGGATTATCGAGCCGCTCAGCTCCTTCTATAAAGACGAAGTACGTGAGATCGGGCGCGAGCTGGGAATCGCGGATGAGTTCCTGCATCGGCACCCTTTCCCCGGACCTGGCTTGGCGATCCGGTGCCTGTGCTCGGATGTGCAAGCAACGGTACAGCCGGCCACTAAGGGTTGGATCGCGCCTATCCGTTCGGTCGGAGTACAGGGCGATTCACGCAGTTATCGTGCTGTGCTGATCCTGCAAGAGCAGCCATCCGAAGCGGCGTTCCTTCATGCCACCCGGTTGGCCAACGAGATTCCGGATATTAACCGGGTGATGGCCAGCATCGCCACCAAACTGCCGCTCGAACGTTTTGAAGTAACTCGCGGGTTCCTGTCGGACACGCGCTTGGAACGCCTGCGCTTGGCGGACTCCGTCGTGCGGCGGCATACTGAGGAGTCCGGTTTCGATAGCGCGGTGTGGCAGTTCCCAGTGGTACTGGTTCCGCTCGGTGACTCCCACGCACCCGATTCCATTGTGTTGCGACCCATTCATTCGATTGACGGCATGACTGCGCAAGCGATCGCCATGCCACCGGAGCTGCTACGCGCGATCACGAAGGACATTTTGGAGATCGAAGGTGTCTGTGGAGTGTTTTACGATCTGACAAACAAACCGCCCGCCACGATAGAGTGGGAATGATCCACTCCATGCCACCACTCTTTGAACCGAATCAAGCACTCTTTCAACCAAATCGATCCCAGCGGACTTTTCTGAAGGCCGCGCTGGCTTCGACCGCGCTGCGAAACGCGGGAGCAGCCGGTTCTGAGGATGTGGCTGCCGTGCAGGCAGAAGTGGAACGGCACCACGAGCAGAACGTAAGCCGGCTACAGACCTGGATCCGCCAGCCATCCATAGCTGCCGAGAATCGCGGCATGACCGAAGGCTGCGAACTGATGATGCAAATGCTGCGCGAGGCGGGGTTCGGCGCGGTAACGAAAATCGCTTCGGCGGGACACCCTGGGGTGTTCGCGACGCTGGATGCCGGAGCATCGCGTACTATCGGCATCTATTACATGTACGACGTCAAGCAGGTGGATCCTTCGGAATGGACCTCCCCACCGTTTGAAGCAGCGTTGCTGGATCGTTCAGGGCTTGGCAAGGTGCTTATCGGCCGGGGCGCGGTGAATCAGAAGGGTCCCGAAGCTACACTCCTGGCCGCCTTGCATGCCTTCAAAAGCAGCGGCAAGAAGCTTCCCGTGAATCT
>JBBSHP010000734.1:0-3463 GCA_038232555.1 Bryobacterales bacterium | reverse complement strand
CTTCTTGGACTACGGAGTCTTGGGCCGGAGCCGTCGAGCTAGCGAATGGAAACGCTATCGGCTGGGCAGCAAACGCGGCGGGGCAACGGTTCGGAATGGGCCACTCGACTTCCGGATTCGGGTTCTTCCGCACCGCCAGCAACCTTGGAACGACGACTAGCTCGCCGCTCTACGATGTCTTCATTAACGATCTCGGCAATATCGGCATGGGCACTACTAATCCACAGGTGAATCTGCATGTCTTCGGTGGCTACGCCGCAAGTGCCCGGATTGAATCTGGTGGCGACATTAATTCCTGGTCGAGGGTAGAATACAAAAACGCCAACGGACAATGGGACGTCGGCACCTCACGTGGCTACTATGGCGAGGCCTTTTACTTTGCTCGGGACCCGTCCCCCCCAGTGTTCGCTATCTATCCGAACGGCGATACCTACGCACAAGGACTGATGTCTTGCGCCGCTCTCACGATCCGCGGCGGCGCGGACCTGGCCGAGCCATTTCAAATGGAAGAGGAAGTGTTGGAGAAAGGCTCAGTCGTCGTGATTGATGCAGACCATCCCGGGCGACTGAAGCGAAGCACGCATGCTTACGACCGGCGCGTCGCTGGGATTATTAGCGGAGCGAACGGCATCAATCCAGGCATCGCTCTTCACCAGGAAGGTGCGATAGAAGGCGGCCAGAATGTAGCCTTAACCGGGCGAGTCTATGTCCAGGCCGAGGCATCCGGCAGTTCGATTGAGCCGGGCGACCTTCTGACTACCTCGGATACACCAGGTTTTGCCATGAAGGTGACCGACCATGCGCGCGCCCAAGGAGCAGTGATTGGCAAAGCCATGAGTCAACTAAAACAAGGTCACGGAAACGTTCTGGTATTAGTCACTTTGCAGTAGTTCGGGAAACGCGATGATCGACCGAGATAGATTTTTCAGACCGGTCCGCGTGCGTGCGTTCCAACTCGTGGGCGCAGTGATGGTCGCTGTTTCTGCGACGATATCGGCGCAGACGTGGACCCCGCTCGCAAATAAACCCAAAATTGGAACTACGGAGGTAGGCATCCAAATGATGATGCTACTTCCAGACGGCACCGTCATGGCGCAGCAAACACCTGGGTCGGGAACGAGCAGTGCATGGTTCCGGCTTACTCCGGATATCCACGGCAGCTACGTGAACGGGACTTGGACCCAGTTAGCTTCCATGAATCAACAACGGCTTTTTTATTCTTCGGTTGTTCTACAAAACGGAAAGGTTTTTGTCGCAGGCGGCGAGTATGGAACGGGTGGCACACAGGCGTCAGGAACCCAGTACCTAGCCTCGGCAGAGATTTTTGATCCGGTGGCCAACATATGGACGCCGCTTCCCGCGGTCCCTAGTAACTGGCAATTCAATCCAACCACTGCCTTTTCCTTTGGCGATTCCGCGAGCACCCTGCTCCCGAACGGGAACGTGCTCCTGTTGCCGGTTTTCGGCCTCGGAGGCAGCAGTTCTACAATCTATAACGTCGCCACGAATAGCTGGAGCAACGGCCCGGCACCTTATAACCTGGCAAACCTGAATGAGGCCTCGTGCATAAAGCTGCCAGACGACAGTGTCCTGACAATACCTAGTAACTCGACTGCATCGCAGCGCTACATTCCCGGCCTGGGCACAAATGGCCAATGGATCGCGGATGCCACCACACCGGCGATTTACTCTGCGGTCGGCGGGGAGATCGGTTCGGCGCAGCTTTTGCCAAATGGAGATGTCATGTTCATCGGGGCAAACGGAAACACGGCGCTTTACACGCCTACTGGCAACAACAATCCTGGAACATGGAGACCCGGCGCCTCCCTTCCGAACGTTCCCCAGAATAACATCGATAATAACGGCGTCGTCACCGGAACCTCGCCCGTCCCAGGAGCAGCTCCTGACGGACCCTCTGCCATGCTGCCAAACGGCAAAATTCTTTGCGCGCTTACGGGCACGCTCTATAACGATCCCCGGGCCGGAACAGGTCCGGCGGGTAGCTACTGGCTTGGCAAGAAAAATCCCCAGTATCCGACGCCAGTCAGCTTCTTTGAATACGACCCAGTCGCCAATAGTTTCAGTCCTCCCATTAACGGTCCCACCGGAGCAACGGACAACATCATGGATTTCCAAGCTATCATGCTCGTCTTACCGAATGGCTCCATCCTTTATTCCAACTACGGTTCTCAACTTTACACTTATACCTCGCCGGGCGCCCCGGTCGCTGCCGGTAAGCCGGTCATTACCTCAATTACCAACAAGGCGGACGGTAGCTACCATCTCGCCGGAACAGGTCTGAACGGTATTTCCTTTGGAGCTTCTTACGGCGAGGACGCCCAGATGGATTCGAATTACCCCATTGTCAGAATGACCAGCACCCTCGGCGACGTGAGCTATGCGCGAACCTTCTCCTGGAGTAACACCGGCGTCCGGACCGGCAGCTTATCCGTAAGCACCGAGTTTTCGCTGACTGGGTTTCCTTCGGCCGGCGGAGGTGGGTCGTATTCTCTGGTCGTGGTTGCAAATGGCATCAGCTCGGATCCGATTTCGTTCTCCGGCCGCGTGTGGGTAGACTTCAGCTACACCGGCACGCCGGAAAGGGGCACGTTCTCCAATCCCTATAACACTTTTTACGAGGGCTTATCGGCCATATCGCCGGGTGGAACGCTCGTCCTGAAGGGAGGGCACTCGAGCAGCGAAAGGATCACAAACCTTTCCGGGCGAGTGACAATCATTTCCGTGGGAGGTTCAACCACCATTGGTCGGTAACGCTATGAAGACTACTGCTACATTGCTTGTGATACTTATGTTAGGCGGAGCAGCGCACGCTGGGCGGACCAGCGCAAATTATTCCATTCCCTCAGACGCTCTCGACTTCGGCGGACGCTCGAGCGCCAGTGCGACTTACAAGAATGTCGGCAGCGCGGGGTTAATCGCTGGCAGTGTTCGCAGTGCGTCAGGCACAGTCATGCTTGCGAGCGGCTACGTTCCCCAGGCCGGCGCGCTTCAGGTGGTAAACGTTGTCTCGAACAAAGTGCATGGTGCCGCGGGAACGTTCCCGATTAATCTTCCGCTCACCGGTCTGCCTGGAATTGAGTGCCGGACTGGCGGACCCACTGGAGATCATCAAGTGGTGGTCACCTTTGCAGCTCCAGTGAGCGTCGGCGGTATCTCGCTAACGAGCAGAGATGGATTAGCCAGCGCGACAAAAAGCGTGAGCGGCGCGGTTGTTACCTTGAACCTAACAGCGGTAGCAAACGCGCAGACCCTTGGGATCACCCTTTTGAATGTGAGCAATGGTGCAACCACCGCCAACGTCTTCGTCCCGATGGGTGTGCTGCTGGGCGACACGAATAACGATGGCCTAGTGAACTCCGGCGATGCCATCCAGACTCGCTCTCGGTCTGGACAGCCAACTTCCTCCACCAACTTCAGAAGCGACTTCAACATTGATGGATCG
>JBBSHP010000733.1:0-3474 GCA_038232555.1 Bryobacterales bacterium | reverse complement strand
TTCGCTTTGTGCGCTGCTCCCGGGCCCTCCGGTCCCGCGCACGGGCCCGCGGGGGCCGCGCCGGCCCCCCGCCGCGCCCCGCCCCCCCCCGGGCCTGCTAATCATTCCTGGCCTGATCTTCTCTGTCTGGAAGTGGATCTTCGGTGGTGGACCAACAGATCCCTGGCAAAAGAACCCCGCAGCCGAGATTGCAAAATGGGGCGAGCAGATTGCCAAGGCTAATGAAGAGGCTCAAAAGGACACGACTAGGAGGGCGGTGTGGGCACTCAAGGTAATTGGCGATTGTTATCAACAAGGTGGATACCTGGGTTCAGCAGTTCGCAGGCGTCGATATCAAGTCGTTGACGAAGATCGGCAGCGTTTTGGTACCGGTGAAATCCAGATCCGCGAGCAGCATCACACCACACAGGGTAGCTTGACATCGAGTAGCGGCGTGTGGATAACTGATTCCGATGGGGCGTTCTATGACTTCTACGGAAAAGGACTTCCCTGGACGACGGACATTATTACTTACCAGACGTACACAACAACGATGGTGAACCCTGAAGGCTTTTTGCCGGGAGTGCAACGACCAACCATGGTGTACGAACCAGGCAATCGCGGTGAGTTTTTCGGGGTACAGGGAGTTTGGATGACCAAGGACGGCGTTAAAATCAATGATTACTTTAGCAGTCCGTTGTCTCCCAATGAAACATGTAAGGATGGCCCACGGTTTCCATAACAAACGGCAACCAGTATGCTCAAGACTACGGCAATCGCGTCCTCGATAGGAATTGTTGTGGCTCTCACCTTCATGACGCTGTTATCATCGGGAGCAGTCTCAGGCGCATCTGAAACCCAACTGACCGCCTTGAGAATCATCTTTGTTTCGCTCTGGCCTGGTGTTATGCTGATCCCCGGTGTTATCGGTAACCCGGATCGGACTTGGATATATTTGAACTACGCGGCCGCAATACTAACGAATATTCCATTGTATGCTGGCGCGGGGCTCTTGATGAGATCTCTCTGGTTTAGGCGCACCGCCCCAACGAGGCGATAGGCTTCCAGTTACACGATTCGTTGAACCGTCTGCAATCGTCTGCAATCAGCCTGTGGGAGCGGGCTGGAGCCACACGCTTCCGGATCATTGGGAAAAAATGCGGCTAAGATTGGGATGTATTTCGCCCGCTTCCGGCGAGAAAATCGCGATCACTTTGCTCAGACAAACTCAGAAGCCGGCGCGTACGCATACGAATCGAAGCTGTCATCGCGACTATCGCCAAGCAGGAAGTACTGGCCATCGAACACGCCGAGTGGGTAGATGATTGTGAAACTATCGGGCGGTTTCGCGATTGACCTTGGCGTCAGCTGTGCGGTAGACCGTAACATTCCCGCTTCGGCGGCTTGGCGTGATCCGGTAGTGAGCAATCGATGGAGGGTTCCCGTTTAACGTGCCAAGCCGGCAGTCCAGTTCAGGACCACGGTGATCGGAGTCAATTCTCCGGACGTCTGATTCGTCAGCACTCGCTGGCCGTCGCCGCTGACGGCGTAGTACGATCTTCCGAAGGCGCTCAGTGTGATGGGGAACAACGCCTTGGGCGCGCCTGCCCGGAAGACTTTACCCGGCTTCACCGGCACCGCCATCAGGTTGCGGTCGCCAGCCACGTAAAACAACTCGGAGCCGTCCTTACGCCACTGGGGTTCCGAACCTCCTCCGCTGGAAATCGTCTGCTTCTCTCCGGAGAGCGGGAATGCCTGCACATAAACCTCGTCACGGCCAGACTCGTCGGAAACATAGGCGACCCAATTCCCGTCCGGGGAAAACCGGCCCAGCTGTTCATCGAACTGAGCCTGGAGATAAGGATAAGGCTTGCGGTCGCCGAATTGGGGAGCGACCCACAGGTCCTGACCGGTCTTGGGGCCGGGGATCTGATACAGGATGAACCGCCCATCGCGCGACCAGTCCATTCCCCAACCGGAGGGAGTGCCCATTTTGACGAGCAACTCCTCCTGGCCCCCGCCGCTGGCGCCCTTGACAGAGATCGAACGAGCCATTCCGATTGGAAGGAAACAGAACACGGCTTCCGTCAGAAGACCAGATGGGAAGATTGTCTACCGCCGGGTCGGACGTCAAGCGAGTGGCCACATGGCGAACCAGGTCCGCCACCCAGATGTCCGAGTTCGAATCGATGGTCCGATCGATGGCCACCTTCTTTTCATCCGGTGAAAGACGGAAAGTCCGGTAGCCGCCGGGGAGTTCCACCGATTCCAGTTCCTTGCCGGCCCGGTTTACCCAAGCGAGGTTCTGGGCTCCTTGGACGCCGGATTGATATGCCAGCGCTCCGGTCAACGATGCCGAGAATGCTCTGCGAAATACGCCGATCGTGCGAATCTTTTCGGCAACCGGAAACACCTCGCCCGAGAGCTGAAGACGGCTGGGATCGAAGGCCTGGGCCATCAGCGTGTCGTCGTGCATGAACAGCAGATATCCATTGCGGCCGTCAGCACCGGACGGCGCGTAGGCAGCGGGCGAGCGATCCGGCAGAAGGCGCACGGGCGGCGTGCCGTCCAGCGAGCCGCCATAAACGCCGGGCAACCCCTTGCCTAAAATGACGGTAAATAGAAAGCGGCGTCCGCCGGGGACGAATGCCGGCCAGCGCTTTCCCCCTTCCGTGGGATTCGTCACCTGCACGCGCACTCCTCCCGCCGCCGGCACGCGATAGAGCCAGGGATTAGTGGTCGAGAAGAGAATTTCTCCGGCGGCATTCCAGGTTCCGCCGACCCCCAGGCCCGCCGCGTCACAGAGAGTCTGCGGCGGGCCGCCGGCGAGCGGCACCTTCTTCAACTTCCCGGTCGCGAAAAAGGCAATCCAGGAACTATCGGGAGACCAGAAGGGATTCACAGCGCCTTCGGTGCCTGGCAGTGCGTGCGGTTCGAGGGAGTCCAGCGCGCGGACCCAGATGCGGCTTCCCGTGCCATCATTGGCGGCGATGGCCAGGTAGCGCCCATCGGGCGAGAGAGCGAAGGCCAAGGGGATGATCTTCGGCGGCAGCGTCACCTGGAAGCGGACGCTGTGGTCCGGCGGTCGTGGAACCTCGCGGAAGTGCACGACGGCGATGGTGACGCCGGCAAGGGCCACGAGGGCGAGGGCGGCGAAGGGCCACGACCGGATCGCCCGGGAACCCGGAGTCGCGGTGGACGTTTCTTCCGGGGCCGTTCCGGCAAGAATCTCTTCGATGGCGAGGCGGGCTTCGCCGATGGCCTGAAGCCTGCGCCGCGGGTCCTTGACGAGGCAACGGCGGACCAAGCGGCGCACGGGCGCGGGCACGAGTGTGACGTCCGGCTCATCCTTCAGCACTGAGGCCAGAGTTTCAGAGACGGTTTCGCCGCCATACAACCGGCGGCCGGTCAGCATTTCGTAGAGAACCACGCCGAACGCCCAGATGTCCGCGCGCCGATCGACGGCCTTGCCCTTGGCCTGCTCGGGAGCCATGT
>JBBSHP010000732.1:0-3475 GCA_038232555.1 Bryobacterales bacterium | reverse complement strand
GTATTAGCCTCCTGCTTCTGCTGGTCATTCTGGGGCTTTTCGTAGCCTTCGATAAAGCCGCGTTTCAAAGCTACTTCAGCGATGACGACTTTTCCAATCTGGCGTTGGTCCAGTTCATGCCGTGGCTGACCATACTGAAGGAAACCTTCAGCTTCGGTTTCAAAACCAATGTTCGACCGATCGGCCTAGCGTATTACAAGATTCTGGAACAGGCCGCGCACCTTCACTTCGTTCCTTATGTTGCGGTGCTGCAAGCCTTGCACGTGGCAACCGCGCTGATGCTGTGGCTGTTTCTCCGGCGCCTCGGAGTACAACTATTCGCCGCGGCCCTGGGCTGCTTCTTTTTCACGATGCACATGTCCGTCCTGCCTGCGTACTGGAAGCCAATGTATGTTTTTGACGTATTGTGCGGCTTCTGGGTGGTGATGGCGCTGCTTTTTTATCAGCGCGATCGCTTTTTACTGAGCTTTCTGTGCGCTTGGCTGGCGTTCCGAAGCAAGGAGATGGAGCTGATGCTTCCGCTGCTGTTGCTGATGTATGAATGGCAGTTTGGCAAGAAGCGCTGGAAGCCGCTGATCCCCTTCTTTCTGATGTCGCTTTCGTTTGGACTGCAGGGCTTGTTGCAACCGATAGGTCCGGGGACACCGTACAGCATGCAACTTACGCTGGCCGGATTATGGTCGGGCTTGGCCTTCTACGGCGGCAAGCTACTCTACGCTACGCTTTTGGGACTGGCTATATCGGCTGCCTTGCTGTTTATTCCACTTCGCCTGATTCGGTTCGGCGTCTTGGGATTCTGGATTTTGCTGATGCCGATGCTGTTGTTTCCGGAGAAGCAAGCGGGTGCGTACCTGTCCGTTCCGCTGCTGGCTTTCGCGATGGCTATAGCCGGAGTGGCGGAATGGAAGCCCTGGCTGGCCGCGTTGTTTTTGGCGATATGGATTCCGGCGAGTTATGGACAACTGCGTGTGAACCGGCGCCCGATTATCGCGTATCATTACGGGCACCGGCCGTACGTGGAGCAAGTCCTCGCCAGCTTCGCGGCGCGTCCGGTCCCCACCGTCATCGTCTACGAGGGAACGCCTCTCGATTTTAGTATGTTTGGGCAGGAGGGCCTGTTCCGGTATGCTCTCAACAAATACGATCTGCCGGTTTACGATGTACAACAACCCGAGGCGCTCGAAACGACTCGGCGGCCAGGAGCCATTTTGTTGACCTGGAATGCCGTACAGCATCGGCTGCTCACAGATGTCTTTCCAGGGGCGGGCCATGAGCTTTCCTACGTGGATTTCGACCAGGCTAATCCTGTTTGGCAATTGAAGGACGGTTGGAAAGCATTCGTGGGGGGTTGCCGCTGGGTGGGGCCCCAAGCTGTAATGACTCTGCGCGAACCTCTGGGAGCAACCACGTTCTCAATGCGGGTCAACTTGGCTCCGGGCCAGGCTGAGCGCCTGCACCAACTGCTCCAAGTCTCATCGCAGGGCCACATACTCGGCCAATATCAGTTTGCCAAGAGCGGTTTCCAAACAATAAGCTGGCCGGTATCTTCCACCATCGGGGGCGTGAAGGACTTCGAAATCACAGTAAGTCCGGAGTTTCGCCCTTCGCCAGAAACGGACGCCCTGGGCGTTGTGATTTGCGCTTGTGGCTTTCTCGACCGTGGCCTATCGCAACAGTAGAGCTTCGCCCGATTTTAGTGCCCCACCAGATAGCTTCGGGCGGCGTGCCTCGGTCATCAGGAAGATGAGCTTGTCCCCGCGCGGCCAGCGCCTAGTGTAGGTTCAAATGCAGTGCATGGTTGCACGGCCTCCGCACCTGAACACCAGTCCCGCTGAGAGCAGGATATTGAGAACTTCTTTCATTCTGGCGCGAAAGGTGTTACCACACGGGGTCGCATGACATGCGTGACTCCAGTAGTCCGAAACGACGGCGGTCTCTGAAATAGATCGTGGCCAGTCGCCCAAGGTAGAGTGATCTCCGGCGTTGCCCACGACTATGCGAGGAGCTCAGGCTGCGCCGATCACCAAGCTCTCCCGAGCCACTTCCACCACTGCCTTCGTCACCTGTTGAAGCGAGTTAATGTCGAGAATTCGTTCTATCTGCGTGAGCATGCGGTTCAGCAACCTGAAATTGCCGCCCGTGATCCCGATGATCACCGCGACCGTTTCCGGGTCCAGCGGGTGCTCCGGGAGATGCACGCCGGGAGGCGTCGGAAGTTAACGTCCTGGACAGCGGTTTATCGTTGGCCGGTTTTTGAGGTGACCCTCTATGGCCGGTTTGGGTGACCCCCAAGGGCATTCAACTTCGGAGGTATTTCGGGCGAGGGAATTTATTGCGCCGCTCAATCTTCGGGTTCGTTTGCTGGAGGCGGGCGCGGCGGGGGACTCAAACATTGGCCATTCAACGGACTGCGCCACAGCTACGCCAGCTATCATTGGGCGCACTTCTAAGGACGGGCCCTTGAAATGGGTCATAAAGATCCGAGCATGATCTTCGCCGTTACAGCTAGGTGGTGTGAACCGAAGAAGCGGCACGCTACGGGCAAAATAGAGCCTCGCCTTTCCCTCATGAGCAAGTTCGCTCATTTGGCCTCGCCGTCAAAGGGTCTCCACTTCGCTTCGATGAACGCACAAACCGCGCCCTTGACAGCTCCGGTCGAATGCTCGATCCCGGATCTAATATAAGCGAAAGGGGAGAACTGAAATGCTGATTCCAAAGCAAACAACTCAATCACCCTAGACTTGCCAGAGCAGTGTTTGAAAGCGTATCGTTAAAAACAGTCAGACTTCATATGAGCGCAGACAGACTCAAAAGAATCACCGTCGATGAAGGAGAATGTGGGGGGCGTCCTTGCATTCGCGGCCAGCGTCTCGGTGGGATCGACGTTCTTGAGCTTCTGGCGAACGGCGCGAGCTTCGACGAAATTCTGGCCGACTACACCTTCCTCGAAAGGGAAGACATCTACGCTGCCATTGAGTACGCAGCGCATCAGACTGACCACACCGTTCTTCGAGTCTCGTGAAGTTTCTGGTCGATAACCGGCTACCCGCAGCGCTCGCCCGCTTTTTAGCTTCTGGTGGGGTGGACTGTCAACATGTGCTCGATCTTCGATTTGGGAGACGCTTCGGATGCCGAGATTTGGGAGCATGCCAGCAAGAACGATTGCGTGGTGATCAGCAAGGACGAGGACTTCCTCTACATGGCGGATACTCCTTCCGCGAAAGCTCGGCTCATTTGGATTCGGTTGGGGAACTGCCGTACAAAAGCGCTACTCGCCGCAGGAGAAAGTCTGTGGCCGAAGATTGAAGCCGGATTGAAATTCGGAGATCGAATCAACCTTTAAACGGCAGTAGACCTCGAAGCTTGAACACAGAAGTGGTTACCATTGTTCAACATGAGCGAAATAGAAGCGGTCGTGCGGACTCACCCGGAGGGTGAAGGACAACCAGCGGCGAATCCCCAGCCAGAACCCCTG
>JBBSHP010000731.1:0-3478 GCA_038232555.1 Bryobacterales bacterium | reverse complement strand
CAAACTCGAAATTGTTTTGCCGCAGGTACTGTTCCAGGCCAGCCCCGACCCGGTGTATCCCGATCTCGGAACCAGTTATGATGTGACTCGCGACGGGAAGCGTTTCGTGATAAACACAGCGCTCGACGATGGCCGCGGTTCGCCCATCACGGTAATTGTGAATTGGGCCGTTCAGTTAAGGTAAGTTTTCCCCTAACTTAGCTGATTAACATTGGCCGGCCAATTCAAGGCTCCTTTGCGTCCGTTCTTTGACAGCCCTGGGCATTTGCCCCTTCCAAAGTGAATGGCCGGATCAACAGTGGGCCACCCTGGAATTTGGATCACGCAGTGAGTGGACAGCAACAAGGGCGGCACATGCCATGGTTCCAAAATCAATCTTCAAAGCCGACCTCTAACCAATGCGCGGGCTTTTTTAATTTTGTTGACGAATGCTATTGACATCGGCGTACAACCACAATAAAGTTAATCCAGTCTAGCTCAAAGAGTCCGTGGGGGCCCTGTATGCCTAAGTGTTTCTGTGCGCCTTTTTTTGCTCTAGGGACGATTTTCCTCGTCACCGGGAGTGCTTATCCGCAAGCTGATGTGAGTACGGCCACTCTCAAAGGAACCATCACCGATCAGTCCGGGGCTTTGGTTGCCGGTGCTCATGTTAAGGCGCGCAGTGCCGAACGCGGCACGGTGCACGAAGCCACCACGGATGCCGCGGGACTCTACCAGATCCTCTCACTTCAGCCTGGTCCGTATCAGCTGCGCATCTCCGCTCCTGGCTTTGAAACCGAGCTGGTGAAAAATGCCGAGCTGAGCGTTGGGCAGGTTGTCGTGCTCGATTTCTCGATGAAGGTTGGCGCCGTGACCACTGAGGTACAGATCACCGCGGAAGCCCCTCTGGTGGAGGTGGAGAAGACCCAGCAGTCGAACACGATCAACACGCAGCAAGTAGAGAATCTGCCTAACATTACGCGCAACGCGTTCAATTTTGTCTATACTCTGCCGGGCGTTTCGAGCTCCAATGCTCCACGTAATCAAGGTAATGGAGCTTTTAATTTTGGCTCTTCCGGCTACTCCATCGGCGGCAGCAACGGGCGCAGTAATCTGATCACCATCGATGGCGGCGAGAATGAATTCGGCGACGGGGAGCCACGCTTCATCCTGGGACCCGATGCCGTGCAGGAGTTTCAGGTCAACCGGAACGCGTTCGGGGCAGAGTTCGGGTTCACTTCGGGAACTGCCGTTAATCTTGTCACCAAGAGCGGAACCAATAGTTTCCACGGCACTGCTTACACGTTTTACCGCTCGCAACATACCTCCGCCCGGAATTTCTTCGACCGGAGAAGTACCAAGGCTTTCGACCAGCAGATATATCCAGGCTTTTACGCTGGGCGGTCCCATCGTTAGCAACAAGCTGTTTTTCTTTAGCTCCTACGAGTACACCAAGTCCGACACTGCGCGTTTCAAGGACTACCTCAATCCCGCCGTTCTTGGCCCCAGCGTAGCGGAATCTGCATTTCTCGCCAAGCTGGCCGGGTCATCCGATGCAAATATCCGCAGGATTGGCGGCACGCTGGATAGCGCTTTGAGAACCACAAGTTTTCCGGCTACCATGAAACTGCTTTCGTCTAATTCGGGTACGTTCAACGCGAAGACGCGAGCGTATACTTGGTCGACCCGAGTGGATTACCAGCCGGGTATCCACGATTCCTTGAGTGGGAGATTCACTCTGTTCGATTCGGACGCAAGCACGATAAGCAGCAGCAGCACTGTGGCTCCCAGCAACAACACCACGCTTTTTAGCCGCGACTACACTGCGGTCGCCTCGTGGATTCACAACTTACGTCCGAACCTGGTCAACCAGGCTCGGGTTCAGTTCGCCCCTAAAGTATCGTCGCGAACCATACCAAACGACCCCACCGGCGCCGAGTTGATCATCTCCGGCATCGGAACATTTGGCAGAAGCTTCACCGCCCCGTTTAACACGTTTGAGAATCGTTCTCAGTATGAAGACAATCTCTCCTGGATCAAAGGAAGCCATAGCGTGAAGATTGGCGCTTCCTACCGGCCCGTAAAGTACCGTGTCGTGAATGAACTGTGGTTTGGGGGGCAGTTCACTTTCGCAGGCGGCCCATCGTTCCCGATTACGCTCGCGCTGCCGGCCGCAGACCAGTCCGCTTTACTAGCTTTCAATGGAGGCACGTCCGGTATCCCTGGCGTGAATGCGTTACAGGCTTTCAGCCTCGGCTTGCCCTCGACCGTGCGGCAGGGATTCGGGAATCCACAGTGGGAGGACTGGACCCAGTTCCTGGGGGTCTTCGCTCAGGATTCCTGGAAAATGTCGCCCGCCTCACAGTGGATTACGGTATCCGCTACGATCTCGATAAAGAGCCGACGCCGCTGAAAACCTATCATCACATCGCGCCACGCATCGGCTTTGCATGGGACCCCTTCGGCGATCAGAAAACCGTCATTCGAGGTGGTGGCGGGATTTTCTACGCTCCCGGCCTCTATCAAGTGGACTATCTGGTCAACCTGCAGAATGACAGCGGAAAATACATCACCCAGACTTTGCTGGTCGCTCCGATAGCGCTGTATGCCGCGGGAGTAAAGGCCGGAAAGCTGCCGTTCACCGCTTTGTCCGCCCAGGATTACAACGCCCTGGGAGCCGCCACCGGACCCAAGAACTCGAATCGCGTGATCTTTGAGGCAAATCCCGATTATAAGAACGCATACACGGTCCAAACCAGTTTCGGAATTACCCGTCAACTGGTGCGTGATCTTTCGCTCGATGTCGCTTACCAGATGTACCGTGGCGTGCACATTCAACTCGATCACGAAATCAATTATTTCAAAGACGGCAAAGATGCGGCCGCCGTGGCGGGTCTTCCACCTACACACTTCGGATTGCTCGGGCCGCATTATTCCAGGATCGATCCAACCATCGCGCAATATAACCAGTACAGCTCCATCGGGAATTCCATCTATCACGGAATGACCGTGTCGCTGACCAAGCGCTATTCTAAATACTCACAGTTCCAGGTTAACTATACATTCAGCAAAACCATCGACGACACATCGGACTACAACTCCGGATTTGCCGCATTCCTGCCCGACAACCTGCGGGCCGAGCGGGCTCTGTCATCCTTCGACATCCGGCATAACTTCGTAGCGAATGGCGTATTCCGTAGCCCATTCCAGGGCGGTGCGGGACACAACGCGCTATCTAGAGTGCTGGCGGATATCACTCTATCCCCCATCGTCTTCATGAGAAGCGGCATTCCATTCACGGCCACTGTCTCCCAGGCAGACGTGAATGGCGATGCCCATCCCAATGACCGTCCCTACTTTGCGGGACGGAACACCGGTATGGGCGAGCCTTTCTATGGTGTAGACGCGCGATTGAGCAAGCAGCTCTTTGTCAGACGGGAGAGCGGACTGCGCGTGGAGGTGATCGCCGAGGGGACCAGTTTATTTAATCACACCAATT
>JBBSHP010000730.1:0-3482 GCA_038232555.1 Bryobacterales bacterium | reverse complement strand
CCTGATCCTGTCACCAAGAAAATCTACGATGACCTCTAAAGGACGGATCGCTGCTGCCTGGGTCCTTTGCCCGCTTCGTTTAGCGATACCCACGAGAGCAAGACGGTGAGCAGTTTCGTTCGATGAAGGGGGTGGCAGCCTTACAGCGAATACAAATCGGAAAGCCATGCTCGACACCATGCTCGCCACCACATTGACTAGTTAGGCGACTTCTGCTACAAAAGAGCAATCTGGTTGGCAACCTGGTAGTTGGAGACCGGGCAAGGGGATTCGAAATGCAAAAACTATTCTTCGTTTCAGTTCTGATCTGTTCGTTTTTTACACTGGGCCTATTTGGACAAGATGCCAGCGGTAGAGTAATCGGAACCGTGACTGATCAGACGGGCGCCGTCGTGCCGAATGCCAGGGTTGTGGTGACCAACGTAGCTACCGCGGAAAGCCGTGAAGATCAAACCGGCAGCGATGGATCGTATCAAGTCTTATTGCTTCCGATCGGCACATACACGGTTTCGGTGGAGGCCGGCGGGTTTCGTCGGGCCTCGACCGATACTCAAAAGCTCGAAATCAACCAGTCTCTGAAAATCGACATCAAACTTGAAGTCGGCGCGACCACCGAGACGGTGCAGGTGCAGTCCCAGGCTATTGGCGTGGAGACCGTGAATGCGACGCTGGGACACTCCGTCACGTCTAGGCAAATCGTCAACGCTCCTTTGAACGGTCGAAACACCTTGAGCTTGGCCCTGCTGGAACCTGGCGTGATCCCTAACCTATCTTGGCAACGGAGCCTTCAGCGTGGCGGGAAGTCGTGGAGACTCAGTCACCTATCTGCTGGATGGCGGCGTCAACAACAATCTACTGGACAACGGTGTGGTCTTCAATCCCAATCCCGACACTGTTGAAGAGTTCCGAATTCTCACCAGCAACTACACGGCGGAATACGGACGTAATGGCGGCGGTGTAGTAAGTGTCGTCACCAAGAGCGGTACCAATCAGATCCATGGGAGCCTTTACGATTACCTCCGCAACAACGATCTCAATGCCAACCGTTTCTTCAATAATGCTAACGGGCTACCTCGAGAGATCTTGAAGCGGAACCAGCTCGGGGCGACTGCGGGCGGCCCGGTATTCATCCCCAAACTGCTCAACGGCGAGGACCGGTTGTTCTGGTTCTTTGCCTATCAAGGCCAGCGCCAGACGGCCCTCACCGCAACCTCCAAGGTCGCAGTTTTCACACCAGCCGAGCTGGCCGGCGATTTTTCCCTTTCCAACGCGAGCCGTACCGGCCCGGATCAGAACGTAGTGAAGTATCTGCAGCAGTTCCCGTTCTTTCAGCCTAACCCCGCTCTGGCCGCCCGAGGGATCATCGACCCCATGCGCATCAGTTCAGTGGCGGCGGGCTATCTAAAGAACAATTTGATACCCGCCTCACCCACGGGATTCCTGACATCGCAAGGCAGTTCTGCCGATGACCGTGATGAGTACACGATCAAGCCTGACATCCTGCTAACATCCAGAGACCGGCTATCCTTCACCCTGGGGCATTTCAAGAACCCCCAGTTAAACCCGTTCTCATATGCCAATGTCCCTGGGTTCCCCATCACTACTACGGAAAGCCGCTCTTTCGGTAGCGCCAACTACACACGCACTTTTTCACCCACGCTATTGAACGAGTTTCGATTTACGGCGCAGCGGGTCAACGCGCTTCGGTCGGTACCGGCCGCCAGCCTGCCCAAACAATCCGCTGGGCATAGGTCTTACTCCAGATAATCCTACCGGTCCTTCCAATCTGAACTTCAATAGCGGTGAGTTGATCGGGTTCAGCGTGCAGGGCCCCGCCAATCTGATCGATGACACCTACACTTGGTCTGACACGCTGACCTGGACCAAAGGGCGCCATTCCGTAAAAACTGGGTTTTGGTACACGCCCTATCAGAACAACACCGTCTATGACTTTTATGTGAACGGCCAATTCAGTTTCTTCGGCGCCAGCGGTAGCAGCTACTCCGGTAACGATCATGCGGACTTCCTGCTAGGGCTGCCGGATGAACTGTACCAAGCCTGAGGCGCCCAGCAACATCCGTCAGCACAATCTTGGGTTCTTCGTCCAAGACGAGTGGAGAATTCGCAAAAATCTGACGCTAACTTTGGGGCTGCGTTATGAATACAGCTCGCCCAAGCTCGATACGCAGGGCCGTTCTTTCTCACTCGCATTCGGCCAGCAGTCTACAGTATTCACCAAAGCCCCTAAGCTAAAGGGTTGCTGTTCCCGGGCGATCCCGGCGTTCCACGGGGTGCCAATTTCCCGGACGAACGACTGGGCGCCTCGCTTTGGTTTCGCTTGGGACCCCAGGGGTGACGGCAAGATGTCCATCCGCGGCGGGTTTGGCGTGTTCTATGATGTTTTGAAAGCTGAAGATAATTTGCAGTTTAACGGCCAACCTCCATTCTTCGGTGGGGCCACCTTGGACTTCGATCCACTCTCGAATAACCCAACCACCGCTCCTAACTCGCTGTCGCAACCATTCGTTGCTGCTGGAACTCCTAATCCCTTCCCATCCAGGGCACCCGCCAAGGACGTGAATTTTGCTGCAGCCGGCTTTCTGCCGGCGGGCGGCGGCGGTCTATACTATGTGGATCCGCATCTCCGCACGCCCTACATCTATCAGTACAACCTGAGCGTTCAGCGCGAACTGGCCCGCGACACTACCTTGGAAGTCTCGTACGTGGGATCGAATTCGCACAAATTGACCGGCCTCTACGACGGAAATCCGTTTGTGCTTGGCACCACCAAGCGGCTCTACAACACGCAGCAGGGATTGCCCGCTACTACCAGCTTTAGCTATCTCGACACGTTCGCAAATGTCGGTTCGGCCCATTACCACGGACTGCTAGTGGGACTGACCAAGCGCTATTCCGACGTTCGGTTTTTCGGCAACCTGCAATCGCAGTTTTCCTATACCTACGGGAAGTCGATTTTCAAAGAACTTCGACGCCTCTTTCGGCTCGTCGAACTTCCTGAACGCGTCGGCCGCCACCGCCGCTCAGAACGCTCGGGACATTGACGCCGAATACGCGCTCGCCTATGTCGATACGCCGCATCGGGTCGCTCTAACGGGTTCTTACGAGCTGCCGTTCGGGCGTGGGAAGATGCTGCTGAACTCGGGTGGCCCTCTCAACTACATCGTAGGGGGTTGGCAGATCAACACCATCGCCATCTTCCAGACTGGATTCCCGTTGGCAATTGCGCAGAGTACCAACAACAATGCCCGATATGGGTTCGGCGCTCAGAGGCCCAATGCGACCGGCGTCTCACCCTCTGTATCTGGCAGCGTAGAGGACAAACTAGTACTACTGTGTTATAAATAACTGATTGGATCGAGGATACTGCCCGGCGGGCGTACGCTGGAGATGAATGGGGGTTGTCCAAGCGAAGATTCAGACCGTGGAGGACATCTATCGCGTGGTCTGGACGGCAGTTTCTG
>JBBSHP010000729.1:0-3494 GCA_038232555.1 Bryobacterales bacterium | reverse complement strand
TTAATGTGAGTCATGAACGGCCTCCCCTAGTCTAGGGCCTCCGCAATTTTAGCGTGGCCCATCTGGGACTCTTCGCTGCTCTCGCGATGCTGCTGTCAACGGTCGGCATCTACGGAGTGATCAGCTACGCGACAGTACAAAGAACGCAGGAAATTGGCATCCGTATGGCCCTAGGCGCACAGCGCAGCACCATCCTGATTATGATTCGGCGCCAGGGCATGGCCCTCGCCTTAACCGGGCTAGCCGTTGGGATGGCCGCCGCGACGGCATTGACGCGTCTGATTTCCGGCCTGCTTTTCGGCGTTACGCCCACCGATCCAATGACATTCGCTTTGGTCGGCGCGATCTTATTAGCAGTCGCCGTCGGTGGGACTTTGTTTCCAGCGCTGCGAGCAACTCGGGTTGATCCATTGACGGCGCTCCGCGCCGATTGACACGGGCTGCTCACATCGATCCCCCGTGAGGGCGAAGCTAGATCTGGCGAATCCGGCGGCCTGACTCTACACTTGGCGACCATTCGTTAGTTGAACTATGCACGCTGCGCAACCCGTTATCCTTTAAGAGCGTTGAGACAAGGGCAGACATTAGATCGTGAAAACCCAGCCGGCTGTTCGCTTCGTTCATGACTAGCGCGATTCATTGTGCCGGACTCACTAAGCGGTTCGGGGAATTGACGGCGGTGGACGCCATCGGGTTCGACATTGCGCCAGGCGAAATCTGCGCCATCCTCGGTCCAAACGGGGCAGGCAAGTCGACGCTAATTGCGATGCTAAGCGGTCTCCTTAAGCCGGATTCAGGATCGATCCGCGTTGCCGGATTCACGCCCTTGACGGGCGGCAACGAGCTGCGCCGGCGTGTGGGCGTCATGCCTGACAATCTCTCGCTCCTGTCGGAGCTAACGATCGAAGAGCACATGGAGATGTCGGGACCGATCTATGGCCTAGACAGGACAACTACGCGGCGGCGATCCGAAGACCTGCTACGACTCTTCAGCCTCTATGAAAAGCGGCGGACATTCGCGCGTGAGTGCTCGCATGGCATGCGAAAGAAAACTGCGCTTGCCTTAGCGATGTTGCACAACCCAGCGGTGCTGCTGCTAGATGAACCGTTCGAGGGCATCGATCCGGCATCTGGGGAGAGCATCCGACAACTGCTGCACTCGATTGCCCGGCGGGGCATCACCATCCTACTCACCTCGCACATTCTCCCTTTAGTCGACAGAACTTCGGATCGAATCATGCTGATTCGCGGCGGGCACCTGGTGTGGGACTCCAAAGAGTCCGGACTACCCGAAAGCGCGGAGAAACTGTACTTCGAACTGGTTGAGCAACCGCCTGAGGGAGATATCGAGTGGCTGCAGTCACGGCTATCGTAATTGCTGTCTTCCGAAGCGGGTGGCGCAGTCTGCGCGGCGCGAGGTCGTTTACCGGAAACAACTTGGTCGCGCTAATCGCGCTCTTGATGGCGGAAGAACCGGTGGACCGGCCAAGCAGCACCGCGGTGATTTATCTGATGGTCGGACTGTTGTGGGCGCTGCCGTTATCGCAGGAGTTGACACGGCGCATTCCGTCGATCCGATTTCGCCTCTGGCCTTTGAGTTCGTGGCAGAGAGCCGCCGTCTATGCGATCAATCTGCTGCTGAACCCACTCATCGTGATCGCGATTCTCTTTGGGATGCTCAGCCGCGATTCGCCCGGTTGGTCTGGGACTTGCTGCAGCTGGGGTAACGGCCCCTCTCGCTGTTGTGATCGGGCAAGCGCTGGCCGGACGCGGCGGCGGATGGTCGGTGTTTGGATGGATTCCGCGTCCGCCTGGGCCTCTTGGCGGATTGGTGCAGAGCCACTTGCGCGAACTTCTGCAACTGCTGGATATTTATCTGGCTTTGTTGACTGCTATCGGTGGCGTTATCTACACCCGCTTCAGCGCGACACCCGATCCCGAGGCATCCATTGTGCTCGGGTGTCTCGTGATCTTACTCATGAGCACGTGTGCGCAAGGTCATGTCAGCTTCGACGCGCCCGCGCTGCAAGCGCGCATGCGGCTGCTACCGATCTCAGGCGCTTCCGTGCTGTTCGCGAATGACGCAGCATGGCTGCTGGTCACCATACCTTTGATCGTCGGCTTCCGCCCGCTGCCTTGTATCGCGGCGGGGCTGGCCGCACTCATAATGGGACACAGGAGGTCCATACGCGATTGTATTGAACAGCAAGGCATTCTGCAAATAATCGGCTTAGTCGTCGCGGGCTCGGGCGTTTATAACTCCGGTTGGTCGGCGTTCGCGGCGGTGGTGGTGGCCTACGCCGGGTCCCTGTGGTGGTCGGGCCGCAAGTGGGACCAAAGTTAAATTTAAGGGAAGTTTCGGGTTGGGTCCTGGACCGGGTGGCGCTGAGGTTAGAATGACTGCAAGACCGACCGGATACTGACCCGCGATCAACGGCGTAGTGTTTACTGGAAGCTTCCGAATCGTCGGCTATCCGGAAGTAACTCTTACGCGCTACTCAGATTGGTCTGAGATTGGGCCTCTTCGTTGTTCAGGGGGATTTCTGCCTACGAATCTGCCGTTGTCTCCGCGCTGCCTCCAACTTCCGATCCCTCTCGGCATGGATCTCCTTCTGACGCCCGCCCAGCATGTCCTTCGGCGTGATGTAGCCGATTCGCTTGAACTCGGGGAAGCAATTCCGGATGAAGCACGCTGAGCGCGGATAACAATTGAGTGCGCTCCTCTACGACAACTCCCAGCGCTCTGCGTATGTAAATGTTGGCCCGATCCAGAAACTCAAATGTGAGTCGCTCCGCGTCGGGTGTTTGCAAGAACTCCAGCGTACCGATGATTCGTATCCCACTCAAGAATTCGCTGGCGCGGTGCTGTGCTGGCTCTTGCTGTAGTTCAGGAAAACCCAAAAATATACCGACCGGGCCGCCGCCTGCTTGCGGCAACCGGTCAAAGCGCGTTCAAGCGCAGAGGTGAGAAATTATCGAACCCTGCCCCCGGCCGGCCCTCTCCGTCGCGCTTCATTCAATACCGGTGGCACAAAGTCGTAGTCCGTGATCATCTTTTCCTGCATGGCCGCAAGCAAAGTCTGCTCGATATCCTTGTATTCGGCCTTTCCCGCAAGGTTGGTCAACTCGCCCGGATCCGCCTGGACATCGTACAGCTCCAGAACCGGCCGGGGTCGCTGGAAATAAGCGCGCTCGTGCTCCGGCTTCAGCACGCCCGCTTTATGAGCCGCGACAATCTCTTGCCAGCCCGCGTCTTGTCCACTATCCACGGGCCAATATTCCATTTCCGGCGTGACGTTGTAGATCAGCTTCCAGCGGTTGTTGCGGACGCAGCGCGACAGGTCGAATGTATCGGCCCTGGTCTTTGGCCCGAAGCTGGCATTCCCGTGGTGCAGGCGCGCACCAAAGACGTATTCACGCGCTTGATACGTTCCCCCGGTTAGCAGGGGGTAGAAGCTGCGGCCCGACACGCCTTTTGGAATCACCGCGCCGCC
>JBBSHP010000728.1:0-3506 GCA_038232555.1 Bryobacterales bacterium | reverse complement strand
CGAAGTACACCTTTGTCAACGAACGTCTGGCCAGGCATTACGGGATTCCCAACATCTATGGCAGCCGCTTCCGGCGCATCACGTTCCCTGAGGACAGCGTGCGAGGTGGGCTGCTCAGCCAGGGAAGCGTCCTGACCGTGACGTCCTATGCGACCCGCACCTCGCCTGTCATTCGCGGGAAATGGATCCTTTCGAATATTCTCGGCGTAGCCCCACCCCCGCCGCCCCCGGACGTACCGGCCCTAAAAGAGAACAGCGGTGGCGGGAAAACTCTCCCCATGCGTGCGCGTAGGGCCCAACATCGTTCCAATCCCGCCTGCTCCGGCTGCCACCAATTGATGGACCCGGTAGGCTTCTCACTGGAGAACTACGATGCGGTAGGGAGTTGGCGAACGGTGGACGAAAATCATTCGAAAATCGACGCTGCCGGAGGTCTCCCGGACGGCACAAAGTTCGAAGGTGTCTCCGGGCTTCAGCAGGGCTTGTTGCACCGCCCGGGGGTCTTTGTTGGCACTTTTACTGAGAAGCTTTTGACTTATGCGTTAGGCCGGGGTGTCGAGTATTACGACGCACCAGCCATCCGCAAAGTGGTCAAAGATGCGCGCAGCAAGGATTTTCAGTTCTCGTCAGTCATACTGGGAATTGTCAGTAGCACACCGTTTCAGATGAGGAGATCGCAATGATCGTAAGTAAGAAATCTCTGCCGCGGCGCACCTTCCTGCGGGGCATCGGCGCAACGGTCGCCCTGCCGCTGCTGGACGCGATGGTCCCCGCTATGACGGCGCTTGCGGCCACACCGGGCAACCCCGTGCGGCGCCTGGGATTTGTATATATCCCCATGGGCGCTCATATTCCCGAGTGGACTCCGCCCGGCTCCCACAAGCTGACTGAGCTCTCTCCCATCTTGCGATCACTGACACCTTTCATCGATCAGCTCACGGTGATCTCCAATCTGGAACTAAAGAATGCTTATCCTGGGACCCATGCGACCTCGAATGCTGCTTTCCTGAGCGCAGCTACGGCGAAGTGGACCGAAAGCACCGACTACCAATTGGCAACTACCGTGGACCAGATTGCCGCACAGCGAATCGGTGCGGCAACACGGCTTCCGTCGTTGGAGTTAGCGATGGATTTGCTGACCACGGTTGGTCAATGCGACAACGGCTATGCGTGTGTATACCAGAACAACCTCTCCTGGTCGTCGCCGACCACCCCCCTTCCGGCGGAGGCTCACCCGCGCATCGCTTTTGAGCGCCTGTTTGGCGATGGGGGTAGCGCAGCGGACCGAAGCGCGGAACTGCGAACCAAGGCCAGCCTGCTGGATTGGGTAGGCGAAGATATCTTTCGTCTCCAAAAGAAGCTCGGCCCGGGCGACCGTAGCAAGGTCTCTCAATATCTTGAGAGCGTTCGTGAAGTGGAGCGTCGCATTCAAAAGGCCGAGACGGAGACGGCCGACTCGGCTCTGCCGGATCTCGATCGCCCGGTCGGAGTACCGGCCTCTTACGGGGACCATGCGCGGTTGATGTTCGACCTGCAGGTGTTGGCTCTCCAGGCCGACGTCACTCGGGTTATCACCTTCCAACTGGCTCGCGAAACCAGCACACGGACATACCCCGAGATTGGCGTTTCGGATCCGCACCATCCGCTCACGCACAACGGGGGCGATCCGGAAAAGCTTGCGAGAGTCGCCAAGATCAATGCGTTCCATGTGTCGCTCTTCGCGTACTTCCTCGAGAAGCTGAAGTCCACGCGGGATGGCAATGGCACTCTGCTTGACCATTCCATGTTCCTTTATGGCAGCGGTATGGGCAATCCGGATGTGCACGATCACGTGAACCTGCCAATACTCGTGGCCGGGGGCGGCGCGGGCAGCTTGCAAGGAGGGCGTCATATCCAGTACGCCCAGCCCACCCCGCTAGCCAACCTTCACCTGACGCTGCTCGACAAAATGGGTGTCCGTTTGGATTCTTTCGGCGACAGTAAAGGCAAACTTAAAGAACTGCTCGAACCGGTTTCCCTGTGATTCGCCGCTCATAACGCTGGAGACGATCGGGATGCTTCTGACATGCTTCAGGGCATTGGGCCTGGCTTCCCTGGGGTTGGTTGCCGGTCTGCCCGGCGCCGCCTCCGACGTGCCACTCGCCGATGCAGCTAAGAGGATGGACAGTGCTGCCGTTCGCGCCTTGCTCGAGCAGAGCGTAAACGGCAAGAGCGTCGACGTGAACGCCTCGCAGGCGGATGGGAGCATAGCCCTGCACTGGGCGGCATACCAGGACGACCTGAAAACGGTGGAACTGCTAGTCCGCGCCGGCGCGAACGTGAAAGCAACCAACCGGTATGGTGTGACGCCCCTCTCACTAGCTTGCACGAACGGCAACGGAGCGATGATTGAATTGCTGTTGAAAGCCGGGGCCGACCCGAACACCGCTCTTCCTGGCGGTGAAACCGCTCTCATGACCGCCGCGCGCACAGGCAGGGTAGAGGCCGTCCGCGCATTGTTATCTCATGGAGCCGACATTCATTCCCAAGAAAGCAGGCGCGGCCAGACTGCCCTGATGTGGGCAGCGGCCGAAGGCCATGTGGAAGTAGTGAATGCCCTGCTCGGGGCGGGAGCAGATTTCCACGCGCGTTTAGACTCGGGATTTACACCTCTCTTGTTTGCCGTCCGGGAAGGCCATGCTGACGTCGTTCGGACTCTGCTGAAGGCTGGAGCCGACGTGAACGAGACTATACAGGTCCCCTCAACTCCGGGGCGCAAGCCCAGGGACGCTGGCAGGGCGCCCCGGGCGGGTACCAGTGCGCTGATATTGGCAGTTGCAAATTCACATTACGAGCTTGCCGCATACTTGCTGGACGCGGGTGCGGATCCGAATGCAGCCGGCCCCGGCTATACAGCGCTGCATGTCATCAGCAACGTGCGCAAGCCGGGGGGCGGCGATAACGATCCCCCGCCTCAAGGGTCCGGAACCATGACCAGCCTGCAACTTGTCAAGAAGCTGGCAGAACATAAGGCAAACCTAAATGCCCGCATGACCAAGCGAGTGAATTTTGGCTTGACCGGTCTGAATACGCTGGGCGCAACTCCCTTTTTTTTGGCAGCCAAGACCGCCGACGCGGAACTGATGCGCACGTTGGCCAAATTGGGCGCAGACCCTCTGCTGCCAAATGCGGACAACTCGACACCGTTGATGGCCGCGGCTGGACTCGGTACGCGTTCTCCGGGCGAGGACGCCGGAAACGAGAGCGAGGCACTGGAAGCAATGCAAGTCGCATTGGACCTGGGCAACGATATCAATGCCGTAGACAACAATGGCGAGACCGCGATGCACGGCGCTGCCTATAAAAATATTCCTGCCTTGGTGCCATTGCTCGCCAGCAAGGGCGCCAAAATCGAGATCTGGAATCGGAAGAACAAGCACGGCTGGACTCCCTTAACCATTGCCGAGGGTCACCGGTTCGGGAATTTCAAGCCTTCACCCGAGACAGTGGCGGCTCTTCAGCGAGTG
>JBBSHP010000727.1:0-3512 GCA_038232555.1 Bryobacterales bacterium | reverse complement strand
GGCCCTGGAGGCGGCCGGCCTGGAGACGACCCTGGCCGTGCTCCCCCCCGGCGAGGCGACCAAGTCGGCGGAGCGGGCGGCCGACCTCTACTTCGCCAAAATCTGAGTGCAGGGTTATCGTTGTTGCCGGCCGGTTAAACCAGGGGATGGGGTTGGACCCGTCGGGCCGTTGGGCGACGCGGGTGAAAAAGGCGTATTACCCGGGCCGAGAACGGGCTGTTGGGTCGGAGGCATCTGTTGGCCAGCGGCATTGCCCATGATGGTTTTGTCCTTCTTGAGATCGTAGACGAATTCCCATTCCTGATATTTGCTCTTCTCATTGATGCGCTTGATACCCTCGCCCTTGTATGTAGTAGCAACGCCGGCGATGGCCACGCCTCCCCCGGTAAGGCCGTTCTGAGGCGTTCCGGTAAGTCCAGCGGGCGGCGGTCTCGGCGAAAATAGAGAATTTTGGATCGCCGCAATAGCCGCGTTCGGCTGACCGTTCCCGAAACCGGCAGGCGGTGCGAACGCCCCTTGCTGCTGATTACCCGGAAATTGGCCCCCTGCAGCAGGCTGGTTTGGATACACCTGAGCGGGTTGCCCTTGCTGGAACGTCATGGACTGGCCGGGTTGAAGCTGTCCGGGTGGAAAACCAGTTTGACTGGGCTGCCCCGGGAATCCGGGCTGTCCGGGAAAGGGAGGCGGAGTGGGCAAGCCACGACCAAAAGGCTGCCCAGGGAGTTGCGCCGGTTGTCCTGGCTGGCCCTGTCCTTGCTGGCCGAGGAGCGGGCCTAAATACTGCCCCGGGAACTGGGGTTGTTGCCCTGGATTCTGCGGAGCCGCTGGATACTGCGGAGGCACGGGCTGATTCGGGTCGGCTGGGTTGGTTGCTGTTACACCGGCGCCTCCGGCCTGCGCCGCCACGATCATCTGGTCGCTGGGCCGCCGAGCTGTGGCCATATTAATCCCACCACCGCCCTCCGTCCCGTTCGCATTGAGTAGTGGGCCTGGCTGCTGGCCGTTCGCTGAGTCGCTGGTGCTGGGAGTATTACCCGGCGAGCCGCTCCCGGCTAGCACATCTTTCTGATCTTTGCCGAGAGGATTCGGCTTTTGAACCAGCGAGTCGGTGAGAAATCCGCCCGGCCCCACATGGATGATCCGCCATTCGTCCTTTCCGGTCAGCGGATCTTTATAACGCCGGCGCAGGAACCGCATGTTGTTGGTGCTCTCCAGGTCTTCCAGCTTGGAAGGAAAACGCTTCATCTTGCGGTAGTAGAGCTGGATCCCTCGTTTGTATTCGTTCCCACGATCCACCAGCAACTGTTCCCTGGACCGCTGCGATTCAAACGCTACACGCGGCATTTCCATATACAAAGTGATGGCAATCACCGCCGCCATGACGAATACGAACAGCAGGGCGAATCCGCGCTCTTCGCGCCGCCTGCAGACAGGCTTCATCCGGTCTGTTCCTCGATCAACGGAAGCGTCTGTTGATGGTTCTTGAACTGCGTATCTTCCACTACCGCGGAGTTCACTCCGATCCGGACGATCTTGTATCGGTTCTTGAGCAGTTGACCTTCGGTGGCCACGATGATGTCGTCACCGTCCAGGAAGAAGGCGCGTTTGGTTCCGGCCCTTTGCTGGTTCACGAAGCCGTAAAACTTCAAGGGGACTGGGGGCGCCACTGGCTCCGCCGGCTTGACCTCCGGAGCCGGAGGTTGCGGTCCCACGAGTTTGCTGGGAATCACCTTGGGCGGCTCCTTCACGATTTTCGCCAGTAGAACTGGAGCTTGCGATCCTTCAAACAGAGATCGCTTCCCGCCTTCCAATCCGACCTTTTGCAGCTTTTCGAGCAGGTCTAGCCGGAGCGTCGGGTCGATGTCCGTGCGGCTCGCCTCTTCGCCCTTTTTCGGCTTGAGCGAAGGCCGGAATTCCTGCAAACCGATTTGGCCGCGCTGACCGGCTCGATTCGGGCGGGCCGCCGCCCGCGTGACCGGACGCGTTGCAGCGGGAGCAGGCGCGACAGTGGGGACAGTTCGCGTCGCGGTGGTAGACTCGGCCGGTCCGCTTGGAGTGCGGTTGTAAAAATATGCGACGATGGCCAGAAGCACAAAAACTCCCAGCGCCATCACCTTTTTCGGTTCCGCGCCAAGGCCGCTGATTTTCAGGTTCATAGAGCCGATCCCGGCGGGGCTGGCCCATTTTGCGCCGATCCGTCCTCGCGTACAAACGTATCGAGCTTTAGGGTAACGTTCAAGGTCCCGCTGCCCTGCTGCGGCGTGGCATTTAACCCCTCGATGATCATCAGGCTCTCGGACTTGTCGATCAGGTTGATGAAGCGGATCAAATCGGCGTAATTGCCTTCGAAGTTGGCCGAGATCTGCATCATGGTAAGCGTATCGCTTCCCTCGATCGGCTCGGTTGCAAAGGCGGCCTCCTTCGGCTTCAGATGCGAAGTCGTGGCGGCTTGGTTCAACTCGGCTAGAACGCTTGAATAAGCGATCCTACGGGGCAGGAAGTAATCGTCCATGAACTCATCGCCCTGCGAGCGCCCCGCTTCGATCTTCTTAGCGAACAGCCGTGTACGGGCAATCGTGCTCTGCCGCTGGCGCAGTTGCACTCGCAGGTCTGCCACCTGGTTCCGCAGCTCTTCAGGGGATCCACCGATCGGACGCAAAACGAAGTAACCGGCCACCAGGTTAGCCAGTATCAGCACGGCCACAATGAGCCGGATGATTGCGCCCGGTTCGTTGGGCGGCCAGATCCTAAAGCTTTTGCGCATAGCTCACACTGACCCGGTACTTCCAAAGTTTGTCCGTCAGGGACGGCGGCAATGAATTGACCACTGAATAGGGCCCGAATTGCGGGGACGTTTCGAGACGTCTCAATAACTCAAACACCGGACCCGGGCTGTCCGCGCCAACCACCATGTCGAGCAGCACCTGATTCTGGGAATCAACTTGTGGAAGGCGCACCGCCACCAGCCGCACCTGATAGGGCACCACCTTCTCTAAATCGGCGAAGATCCTGGTCCAACTGATTGATTTGCGCTCGATTAGGCTGTTCAGGAACCGGCTGCGATCCAACACTTCAGCGTTTTCCGGTTTCGAAAGAGTTCCATCGAGCTTAGCCTGGTCGGTCTTGACTGCGGAGAGCTGCCGATCCAGCTTGTCCAGCATGGTGCGAGTCTCCGCGGCCTGGTCGCGGGCCGAAACGATCGCGCCGATCTGAACGGCCAGTGCCAGCAGGAGGAGGATGCCTAGCGCCGCGGATGCAACTAGGATGGGACGGTCACGCCGGAAGGGGTCCGTGGCCAGGTTGACAGGTATTCTAATCGCCATGCTGATTAACCCGCCACCGATTCCAGGTATCCAAGCAGCCCAGCATTCGCCGGACCCGGCGTGCCATACCGCGATCTCATGTTCTCGACAGCCACATGCCAATCCGACTTCCAATGTTGCGCCATCTGCTCACCCATGGCACCTAACCCGCACAGCAGAATGCGCTTGGGGGAGGAGTGCAGTTCGTCT
>JBBSHP010000726.1:0-3512 GCA_038232555.1 Bryobacterales bacterium | reverse complement strand
TCTTCCATCTCGCCGCATTTTATCTACTGCGCCTACCTGAGTCAAGCGGATATCCAGCTTCAAGAAAACCAATTTGGCCAGTAAACGGTGCGAAGTCAACCGTGACTACATCAGTAAACTGTGCCGAGCTAACAGAAGAGGCAACAATTTGATAATCGGCGGGGTTCGTCTGAAGATTGAGGGATGCGAACCCTTTTAACACTCCATAGTTGGCATTGGCACTGCCTTTTACATCGGCTGTGACTGTGGAAGAGCTTGGGGTCTTCCCTGTCAAGGTCGTGTCGAGATTAGACGTGAGTCCTGAGGAGGTTTGATTGGACGCAGAAAGCAAACATCCGCTTAAGTCTGCGGGCTGTACGCATGCAGAAGAAACAGCAAAGCGACTTGGAGGTAAAAGTGCACCGGTAAGACTTTGCAGTGAGGCCAAAACGAAGATGATACTCAGATGTAATCTCATCAAAGAGCCTTTTCGCGATTATGTCATCGACCGCAGGATCGTGTCAACTTAAATCCGCTACAGCGCGCTACAGGGAGCCGGCAACGGTCCTTGGACGAATCCAATAGCCGCAAAAAGAAACGCTCCCGGATTGGTCAATCTCCGGGGGCAAGGTGATGGACATGGTTCAAAGCTGTCCTTCTCGCCATGGGGCGGATTGAGTTGTATATCCCTTGGTAACGGTGCCGACCGATTGCAATTCGGTCAGATGTTCCCGCCGCGTCTGCCGACGCTGTCCATAGTCGGCCCATAAATCCTCAGCGAGTTTGAGCTGCGAGGCCAGCAGCTTCAGCGGCTGGGAAACGGCCTTGGTCAGTGCCCAGTACCACGCCGACCTTGCGTCTATAGCCGGATGTGTGGAGGGTGCGAGGGGTTTACGCATTTCTGGCAAGGCTACAGGCTCATCATCAACACCGGCCGCATAACCGTGTTCCTCGACGAAGCAAGCAATATTGCAGTCCGCGCAGACGCTAGCTACTCACTGCGATAGACTAGGCCGTATGCTCAACCGACGCGAACTTCTCGTAGCGGCCGGATCGTCGGCTCTCTCGCAAACGAAGGTGGCGGGAGCGAATGACCGCCTTCGTTTTGGCATAGTCGGCGCTGGTTCGCGCGGCGCATTCCATGCCCGGCGCCTGGCGCTACGAAGGGATGCAGAAGTCGTCTCGGTTTGCGACGTCTACGAACCCCGCGCAGAGGCGGCGCGCCAGCAATCGAATGTCAAGGAAGGCCCCGTCAAGGACTACCGGCGTGTTCTCGACCGGAAGGACATTGACGCGGTCGTCGTGTCGGTCTCCGACCACTGGCACACGCCGGTTCTGCTCGATGCGCTCAGCTCAGGCAAGGATGTCTTCCTCGAAAAACCGATGACGTGGCGCATCGAGGAAGGCCACGACATCGTTAATGCGGTCAATCGCACGGGTCGAGTGGTTCAGGTGGGCACGCAACAAAAAAGCGGGCCGCACTTTCTTGAGGCGAAACAGCGATTCTTCGATTCGGGGCTGATCGGGAAAGTCGCTCTGGTCCGCACGTTTTGGATTGGCAATCGCGGCTTTTTCCGGCATCCGCCCAAGGACTTCACATACCGGCCTGAAGAGCTTGATTGGAAGCTGTTTCTGGGACGGCTCCGAAGCGTCCTTTTGATGCCCAGCGCTACTTTGGGTGGACAATGTTCCAGGATTACTCGACCGGCCAACCAGGGGGCGTCTTTACCCATACGGTGGACACCGCCCACATGATGCTCGGCCTCGCTGCGCCTTCGGCTGTGGTTGCCTTGGGCGGCAACTTTGAGTTTTCCGAGGATCGAGACACTCCAGATACAATCAGCATTCTTGCCGAATACCCTCAAAAAGTTACGCTGACAGCGGATGCCACTCAATCGAGTCCGCGTGACATCGTGGATGTCGAATTCCATGGCTCCGGGGGGGTTTTAAATATTTTCCGTTCCGGGTATCGGTTTCGGCCGAAAGATTCCGGAGCGCCGGTTATTGAAGTGAAGGGAGTCGACGCCGACCGTCCACACATGGACAACTTCATCGATGCCGTGCGCAGCCGGAAACGGCAGAATGCCGATGTGGTCTACTCCCACTACGTGACGGCTGTTTGTCACATGGGCAACCTGTCCTATTTCGGGCGGCGTCGCGTAGATTGGAATCCCGCTTGGAATGTCCAGGCCCTGTTGAAATGAGTCGCGTTCTTCTGCTTGTCCTTTTCGCTCTTCCACTGCTTGCGGTTGAGCCGGTTCCCACCATGGTTGTTACCGGCGGCCACGATCACGAACCGTCGTTTTATTCCGTGTTCGACGACTCGCGCATTACGGCGAACGTCGATCCTCATCCGAACGCGTTCCGGAGCGAGTTTACCAAACGATACGACGTTTTGGTGCTGTACGACATGATGCAAGATCTCGGCGATGACAAGCGCCGCGCAAACCTCCGTGCGTTCGTGGAAGCCGGAAAAGGTGTCGTCGTGCTCCACCATGCGATCGGAAACAACACGAACTGGACCTGGTGGACGGAAGAAGTTGTTGGCGGCCGATACCGGTTTGAACCGGAAGGCGATAGTCCGGCTTCGTCGTATAAGCACGATGAGATGGTGAAGGTCAGCGTGGTAAAGAAACACCCGGTGACGGCGGGGATTGACGACTTTATCATCCATGATGAAACTTATAGAGGCATGTGGATCTCGCCGCGGGTAGAGACGCTGTTACGTACCGATAATCTGATCCTGCAATAGGCGGGTAGCAGCCAAGGAAAGCGCTAGACCTACAACGATACCAGCGCCAGTTAGCGCGAGCGCTTTGCCGAGCACCAAACGTAATACGTCACTGCGGTCCGCTCCGAGCGCCATGCGCAGACCCATTTCCCGCATTCGTGGACTGACTGTACACGACATCACGCCGTAAATTCCAATGCACGCCAGAATAAGGGCCAGCGCTGAGAAGAGCCCCACCAGCCAGGTTCGAAAACGAGTCTCGGCCACGGACTCGTACACTAGCTGGTCCATGGTGCTCACCTTTGTGAGTGCCATCTCGGAATTCAACAAGCGCACCTGCGAGCGCACACTGAGGATCAGGCTGGCCGGATTCACCGTTGACCGCACCACCAAAAACAGAACTCGTCCCATGAACTTCAACAGCTCGGGTTCCAACTGCGCATAGGGCAGATAAAGCTGAGGTTGCTCGGATACATCGAGCCCGGTCTGCTTGACGTCCGCCGAGACGCCGATTACGGTGCGCCACGGCCCATCCAGATTTAGGCGCCTACCGAGGGGATCTTCTCCGGGCCAGAATCGTTTCGCCATGCTCTCGGCAATCACGGCCACCCCGGGTCCTTTATCGTGGTCTTGTTCGCCGAAATCGCGGCCGCGCTTTAGAGCCACTCCCATGGACGCAAAGTACTGCGGACTGACACACTGCACCTGAACGATATGCGCTTTTCCTTTCGGCGCGGGGTATCCTTCGATTTGCACGCCATTTCCCCAGCCCTGTCCACTGAACGGCAGAGCCGTATCAGTG
>JBBSHP010000725.1:0-3513 GCA_038232555.1 Bryobacterales bacterium | reverse complement strand
GTATTCTCCTGACGCTCCCTACGATGTAAAACGGGCGGTCCTGCAGGGCTTCTTTGTTTCCGGCAACACTGACAAGATTCTGGAGATAGCTCGCACCGATAAAGATCCGAAACTGCGGCTGGAGGCCATTCGCCAGCTCGGGCCGATGGGGCGGAGCAAGTCGGGGGAGGCTCTCACTTCTCTCTATGCCAAGGACTCCGATCCACAGATTCGGCGCGAAGTTCTGAACGGGCTCTTTGTCCAGGGGAATGCACCCGCGATCATCGATCTCGCACGGAAAGAAACCGATCCCAACCTGAAGCGCGAGGCTGTCCAGAGGCTGTCAAACATGCGGTCCAAAGAAGCCACTGATTATCTGGTGGAGTTATTGAACAAATGAGACCCACCTTCGTCGCCTGGATAGCTGTCTCCGCGGCTTTGTCGGCTTTAGGCCAGCAGCCGCGCGTAGCGAATGCCAAGTTGCAGTCGCGCCCGGCGGGCTCTGGCCTCGAGCCAGCGGTCCAATCCATACTCGCAACGCAGAGCGCGCCAGCGTGGATCGGATACTCCGTTCCGATCATCGCGGGCGAGCACCAGAGTTGTTGCTGGAATAACGGAGCGATGGGCGGCTGTTCCCTTGAGCCGCATCCGGCCGGGAATACCGCCGTGGTTAACGGGAACCGCACGGTGCAACTGGAAGGGTCCACCCAGTTGGTGGTGCTGCTCCGAGCCGAAGCAAACAAAGTCGGCAAAGTGCGCACGTTCACTCCCGATTGCGATCTCGATGCCGGTGGCCTCCCGGTCTATTGGCTCACCGATGTGCGACCGGGCGACAGCGTCCGCTACTTGAGCGGGCTCGCCAAAAACTCAGCGGGAACCCGGGACGATGAGCGGCGAAACGAATCGGCGGTCACAGCGCTCGCATTGCATGCGGACCCCTCCGCCGATAGCGCTCTCGAATCGCTGGCCGCGCCGAGCCAACCCGACTCACTCCGGCGCAAGGCGATCTTCTGGTTAGGCAACGCACGGGGAAGGCGCGGCTATGACGTGGTCAGCCGCATTGTCCGCGAAGATCCCAACGATAAGATCCGGGAGCACGCTGTCTTCGCGCTTACTCAGAGCAAAGAGCCGGACGCGATTCCCGCAGTTATCCGGGTTGCACGTGAAGACAAGGTGGCCAAGGTTCGTGGACAGGCTCTGTTCTGGCTGGCCCAGCAAGCCGGAAGAAAAGTAGCCGCTTCTGAACTGACCCGCGCCATCGAGAACGACCCTGAGACCGAAGTCAAAAAGAAAGCCGTTTTCGGGTTGACCCAGATTCCCGCGAATGACGGGATTCCGATGCTGATCCAGGTAGCTCGCGCCAATCGCAACCCCGCGGTACGCAAGCAGGCCATGTTCTGGTTAGGCCAAAGCAAAGATCCAAGGGCGCTCTCGTTCTTTGAAGAGATTCTGGCGCGCTAATCTGGATGCTATGGCCAAAATTGAAAGCTACACTCCAGGTTCGTTCTCCTGGGCGGAACTCGCCACCAGCGACCCAGAGAGCGCCAAGAAACTGTACACCGGTATGTTCAACTGGACGGTCCAGGACAATCCCATGCCGCACGGAGTTTACACCATCTTCCAATCGGAGGGCAACGATGCTGCGGCTATGCACGGAGGCCTGGCGCCAGGTGTTCCACCGCACTGGCTGGTGTATTTTTCGGTCGCCAACGTGGACGAGTCGGCCGCCAAGGTCGAACCACTGGGCGGAAAGGTCCTGACCGGTCCGTTCGACGTCATGGATTTGGGTCGCATGGCAATCGCGCAGGATCCCGGAGGCGCATCGTTCGCCGTGTGGCAGCCTAAGTCTAAGATAGGAGCCACGCACGGCGGGCCTCTGAACCGAGTCACCTGGCCGGAGCTAAACAGCTCCGATCCCGCAAGAGCGGTGGCCTTTTACTCGGGCCTGTTCGGATGGAAAACCAAGCCCGAAACCGGTGTGGATGGTGCTGACTACATCGAATGGGTGAACGACGGCAAGAACATGGGCGGCCTGATGCCCATGCGCGGCCCGGCATGGCAGGGCGTCCCGCAGCACTGGATGATCTATGTGACCGTTTCCGATTGCGATCAGAGCGCCGAAAAAGCCAAACAACTCGGCGCGGCGGTTTGCGTTCCCCCGACCGACATCCCGCATGTGGGCCGCTTTTCGGTCATCACGGACGCGCAGGGCGCGGTCTTTTCCGTCATCAAGTTGACGGGCGTGCATCCACCCACTTCAGCTTAGCCGCTGGTCTCGTAGAAGCTCAACACATTATCGCCCTGCTTGACTTCGCGTGTCCTGGCCAGGCCACCATAGGCAGCATTGAGTTTCGCTTTGAAAGTATGCTGAGCGATTACCAGACCAACGCCCGACGACCCGAGCGCACTGAGCGCAGCGCTGTACTCTTCTTCAAATTCGTAAGGCGGATCCAGGAAAGTAATATCGGCCGGCATTCGCTCCATCACCAGCACCGCCTTACCGCAGAAGACTTCCGACCGGCCGGAAATCCCCAAGGTTGCTAAATTATCGCGAATGATTTCGACCGCGCTTCTGGATCGATCGACAAAGATGGCCCGCCGGGCGCCCCGGCTTAATGCTTCGATTCCCACTGCTCCGGTCCCAGCGTACGCATCCAGGAAAACCGTCCCTTCAATCCGGGGCGTAAGGATGTTGAACAGCGTCTCGCGAAGCCGGTCGGGCGTAGGGCGGGTGGATAGCCCCGGGAGCGTCTTCAGCTTACGGCTCCGAAACTCTCCACCGATCACCCGCATAAGCGCTCCCATCAACCCACCTGGACTAACCCGTAGCGGCGCTGCCAGTGTTCGCGAATGTACCCCACCGCCTCGCGCAGCTCCTCCGGAGCTGGAGGATGGTCGATGTATGCTTGCGCCTCCTTTCGCGCGACTTCCAGAATCTCCTGATCGCGGAGAATGTTCGCAATCCGAAGCGCCGGAAGACCGGATTGCTTAGTTCCGAAGAACTCGCCCGGACCTCGCAGCCGCAGATCCATCTCTGCGATGTAGAAGCCGTCGCTCGACTCCACCATGGTTCGGATGCGCTCTTTTCCGGTATCGTTCAGCTTCTCAGTCACCAGAATGCAGTAACTCTGCTCCGCGCCGCGGCCCACTCGTCCGCGTAACTGATGAAGCTGCGCCAGACCGAAACGCTCAGCCTGTTCGATCAACATTACAGTCGCGTTCGCAACATCCACGCCGACCTCGATCACAGTAGTCGAAACCAGAATGTTGATACTGCCGCGCTTGAACCCATCCATGACAGAGTCTTTCTCGTCGGGCTTCAATTTGCCGTGCAGCAGGCCCACCGACAGGGTAGGGAACACCAGCTCCGACAAATGCTTGTGCATCTGCTGCGCAGCTTTGATGGCCTGTGTTTCGGTCTCTTCTATGACGGGGTACACGACGTAAGCCTGCTGTCCGGTCTCGACCTGTTTTTTCAGGAAACTGTACACTCGCTCGACCTGGTCCTGCGTCACGTGCTTCGTGATGATTGGC
>JBBSHP010000724.1:0-3514 GCA_038232555.1 Bryobacterales bacterium | reverse complement strand
GGACCCACCAGGGCGCGGTCAGTCACAAACACCTCGACTACTACCTGGATGAGTTCACCTTCCGGTTTAACCGGCGAAGATCGAAAAGCCGAGGCAAGCTTTTCTTCCGACTGGCGCAGCAGGCTGTGGCCGTCGATCCCGTGACCTATGACCTGATTGTTCACCCGAAACCAGCAACCAGCGCGAAAACCAGTTCCGCAGCGGTTACCTGAGTCAAGCGGATATCCAGCTTACGTTAATGTTAATAAGGTTCGGGGCAGTAACGGACGCGACCAGTGTTTGGCCGTGAAAGATGGCCGCATCGCCAACGACAGCCGCCTGATCCTCTGGGACTGCATTCCGGGCGATCTCAGCCAGACTTTCTGGTACGGCGCGGGCAATTTATTGCACGTCGGCGGCCCGGCCAGTCAATTTTGCGTGGCCGCCTACGATCGCCTCCAAAACGCTTCTCGCATCGGTGTTTGGCAGTGCCAGCCGGGCGATCCTACCCAGACCTTCTCGCCGGGCATGTACTCCGACATCAGCGCGGTAGGCACCAATTTCTGCCTGGGCGTTCAGAACGGCAGCAACTCTCCCGGTTCGCCAGTCATCTTGTGGAGCTGCAACAAGAGAGGGAACGACGATCAGTCCTGGAGCGTAAACCGCGCCGGCGGCGCGCCAGCCGTTGCCGCGGCGCCTCAGCCCTTGCCTGGCCTCGCCATAGCCCCAAGGCCCACCGGCAACACCACCGTTCTCAACTACAATGGCGCACGTCTCGCTCCTTCTCTTCTCGGACCGGGTGGGTATCTCGTCGGCAACAGCGGCGGAACTATAGTAGCGGCAGGCGGAGGCAATTTCGTCGACAGCAAGACCGGTCTGCTAATGGGTAGTAATGGGTCTCCGCTGCTGATCGGGTACCAGGTGATCTCGAACGACGGCGGCAGCATCATCGCGCAGGGCGGGGGCAACATCATCGCGGCGGGCGGCGGGAATCTGCTGGCCAGCGCGAACGGCTTCTCCGTGTACAACCCTGCGTTTATCTCCAGTCTCCAGCAGCAGATGAACAATGCGATGTTGCAACGCAGCCAAGTGCAGCTCGCGCAGAGCACCACCAGCGGAATTATGGTCAACAACGGTGCGTCGGTCATTAGCCCCAACGGGAGCAACTACAGCGTGCAATCGGTTGGGGCGCCGCCTGCCGCGAATAACGGCGTCTGCCGGGACCCATCGATGACCAAGGCCATCCAGTTAGTCGCCAGAAGGGCACCGAATGGCTCAGGCGATACGGGCGAGTGCGCTGTAAGCCGCTATGGTGGAACCTACGCCGGTTATCCAGACTTGGTTGTGAGAGTCGCCCGGACTTTCGGCTGGCCAGCCGGCGGCAACTGCCGGGGATGCCTGGATCACCCAAGCGACGGTCGAAGTGCGGGGCGTGCTGCCCACCGGTTCCGGCGACATGGGACAGTGCGATGCCAGAAACTACAACCACGGCCAATGGGCCAATTACCCGGCGCTGGTTGGATCGGTGAAGGCTTACTACGGAGTGCGCTAGGCCTATCGTGCGCACTATATTGTTTCTGAGCTTCGGTTCCTTATTTGCCGCTACCCCATGGCCCTCGTTCGAGGTGGGCCAGAGAGTAGAAATCGACGACGCATGCTTCGGGACCTGGCGACGAGCCACGATTCTGACTTCGGAACCAGACCGGTATGTTAAAACCGCAACGCACTACTCGGTCAAGTTCGACGACGGCCGTGAATGGGCATTCAGCGGGCCGGGCATAGTGGGGCCTTGTATCCGGCCGATGAGCGCCGCCGCCGCTGCGGCAGTGAAGCCGCCGGCCGCGTTCTCCGGCCCTCGTCTACAGGGCCTCTACCTACAGCTCCAACCTGTCGCTACTTCCAACCAGTACGTGCATTACTATTTCTGGCCCGATGGCCGAATGTGCTCCGGGACCCTTCCAACGGGCGGGCTCGACCGTGAACCCGTGAACCCGTAGATTTCGGTTCGATCCAGAAACAGCAAAAATGCGGCACTTACCGAATCGCGGGGAACCGCATGAGCGTGCAGTGGCAGGGAGACGCCACCCCTCACGATGAGACGCTGGTCAACTTCCGTACTACCAGCTTCGAGATGAACGGGTACACCACGGCCAAGATGCCTTCCTACGGTTCCGGCCGGCTCCTGAACGGCTCTTACTCCGGAACGGTGATCGGCAACCACTTTCGCAAACAGACCTACACGTTTCAAAACGATGGCACCTATCAACTGAACGATCAGCCAGTGACCAGCCTGGACGGCGCAGCCAAGAGCGATCGGGGAACCTACCGCCTGTCGAATAACACCCTGGAGCTTAGCGGCGTCTCCGGCAAACTACGTCTCACCGCCTATCCGTTCCCGAGCGGCGGCATCATGATCGAAAACACCATCTTCTCGGGTGATTGACATGGATACTGGACACATACCGGAGCGATGGCGCAATAGCCGTCTTCTGATTTGGCATCTGGGAGTGATGTACGCCAAGGGCCAAGGGGTCAAGCAGGATTTTTTGGAGGCGCAGAAATGGTTCATCCTGGCGGGCAGCTCCGGTCAAAACAATCGTGCGGAAATCCGGAAAGGCCTGACGGCTGCGCAGGAGCAGGAGGCCGAGACGCGGGCGGCGTCCCGGGAAGCAGGCGTCCGTTAATTCTATGCGCCGCCTGCTTATTCTTGTGGTTGTTTTCTGCGCGGCTGGCGCAGCTGCTCCCGAGCAGGCCTTATTGACCGCTGGCCGCGCCTTCATCCGCGAGCTGAAGAACGAGCCCGCGAGAGACACCCGGTTGTTCGCGGCCGCCGGGCACGATCACGCGGAAGCTCTGCTCTCCGCGGTCTTCCAGCAGGGGCAATCGAGCACGGCCAGCCTCGACGATTGGGACGACCTGCACCGCGCCCTCTATGGATTGGTCGCGCTCAACATCGAGCATCAAGCATGGCTCAGCGCCAGTATGTATGCCACTTTTCAGCACATGGCGTATCGCAACAATGAGCGCGATTACGCCCGCGCGTTGATCGCCGCGCGTCAGTCGCTCGACCTGGTCGAGAAATCGGGGGAAACGGCAACCATTTTCCTCAACTGGATGAACATCGGCCAGGACCTGGTGTCGCTCGGTAAAGTGGACGAAGCTCTCGACACGTTCCATCAAGCCCGCGATCATAACACCGATCCTCTCAGCCGGAGCGCCGCCAACCTCTGGCGTGACATTGTGCAGGCGGAGCTGGCTAGCCACAACATTGCAGCGGCGCGAGCCGAGGTCACTCGGTTTCAGGCCCAGGCGGGATCGACACCCTCTTATTTTCGCGCCCAGTCGGAATTCGCACAGGCGGATTTGTCCATCGCGACGGACGATTATAGCGCCGTGCCTCCCGTGGTGAAGGCAGCGCTGGCCGAGGCCCCGGAGGCCGAACGCCAAGCGCTGTCGTATGAAGCCGTCAACCAGCTCATGGATTGCGTACTGGCTTCAATGAACACGCTCAGCTACCGGGAGGCCGGGGTGATCG
>JBBSHP010000723.1:0-3515 GCA_038232555.1 Bryobacterales bacterium | reverse complement strand
GAAGTACAGAAAGAACTGCTTCCCTTGATTCCGCCGGATAAACTCCAGAGTCTTGTCTGCAATGAGGTCGGCAGTATACTGCTTTCGTTGCCCATTCGCGTTCCCGGGCAGCATCTGCTTGGTCTCGTTGTGCCAGAGAAAGTCGGTGTAGTAATCATGCGCATGAATCTGGTGCATGTAACCGAAGAACTCGTCGAATCCTTTCTTGGTCGGCACGGCCTCGGAACCTGCATCGCCCAGCCCCCATTTGCCAAAAAGCCCGTTGGTGTAGCCGGCCTTGTGGAGCAGTTGCGCCACGGTCACGTCTTCGCTCCGCAGCGGAACGGTGCCGGCATTGGTTCGAACGGAGGTGTGACCCATGTGAAGTCCTGTCATCAGCACGCTCCGTGAAGGAGCACACAGGGCGCCACCCGCATAACAATCCGTGAAACGGGTTCCCTGCGTGGCGAGACGGTCGATGTTGGGCGTCACGATTTGTTTCTGACCATAACATCCGGGATCCCCGTACCCGAGGTCATCGAACATCATCCAGACAATATTCGGAGGACGGCTTTGCGCGCCAGCAACGGATCCGTCAATAAGCGATACTCCGGCGAGGGAAAGCGCGCGCTTGCACAGGTCCCTTCGCGATAGACTGCCCCACATGCGCTCATTATAACCATCAGGCAACTCGAATATAATCAATACAAGCATCTGTTCAGGAGTCACCGTGTCTTCAAAGCCGATATTGCGTTTACTAGGATTCGTCCTCATTGCCGCTGCGCAGGGACTAACTCAAGACATCACTGGAACTGTGCAAGGCGTCGTCACGGACCCAGCGGGCGCCAGAGTTCCGGGGGTCAGCGTCGATCTGATCAATGAAGGGACCAGGTCGGTAACCACCCGAACCACCACCGCCGAAGGGGAGTTTCTCTTTAACTTGGTGCCGCCGGGCCGTTATACGGTCACCGCTTCGCTTTCCGGATTCAAGAAGGCGAGCACCACGGCTGTCGATGTTCCTGTCAACAAGACGACACGCGTCGACATGGTGCTTCAAGTTGGACTCGTTACGGAATCGGTCCAAGTCACGGCGGAAGCCGTCCGCATCGATTCGGTCTCAGCACAGGTCGCGACCAACGTCTCCAGCAAGATGGTGATCGACCTGCCGTCGGCCACCCGCAACGCTCTGTCCTACGCGGAGATGGCACCCGGGGTCACAATCCAGAACGGCGCATCGCAGGTGATGAATATCACAGGCACCTCTGCCAATGTGAATGGCAACCGGCAGGCCCGCAACATTTTCTACCTCGATGGCAGCGACAACACCGGGCCGTTTCGTAACACTGCCCTGCAATTCCCCAACCCTGAGGCCATCGCGGAGATGAATATCTCCACCTCAAATACCTCCGCCGAGTTCGGAAAGCAGCCCGGAGGGGTGTTCAACATCATCACGAAATCCGGCACCAATAATTTCCACGGCTCCGCTTTCATGTACCTGCACAACGAGGATCTAAACGCAAATAGCTGGAGCAGGAACCTGACCGGTACGGCGCGACCCGTCGATCGGCTGCGGCAGTGGGGCGGCACGCTGGGCGGCCCCGTCATTCACAACAAAACCTTCTTCTTCGCCTCGTACATGGATTACTTTGACCAGGCCGCGGGCTTCCAGAGCACCATCAAGTTCCCCACAGCGGCGATGATCGGCGGCAATTTCTCACAGTTCGGCCAACAACTCTATGATCCGGATACCCACCAGCCCCTGGCCGGAAACATCGTTCCCCAAAGGCTGCTCGATCCGGTCGCGCAGAATCTGCTCAAGCTATTTCCCACGGTTCCGAACTACGGAGACCGGTACGCCTGGAGCTTCACAGACCCGACCCAAAATCACGAACTCCTCGTGAAGGGCGACCATCGCTTCAACGACGCACACTCGATTCAAATGAGCTATTTCCATACTTTCGGACATCAGGATCAGGCGCCGACCAATGCTAACGGCAATGTGCCAGCCTTCGGACCCCAGGTGAACAAGAGTCAACAGCACACCGGGATCTTCCGGCACGTTTGGGTGGTGAAGCCCAACCTGATCGTAGAAAGCAAGTTTGCCACCGGCCGGCTCGACGCCAATCGCGGCAACGTCAATGTCGGCCGCGACCTTTCCGATTTCGGATCCAACTGGCCGCTGATCCAGGAAGGCGCGCGTAAGTTTCTGCCGATTCTCATCATCGGAGATGGACCGTCGGCGCGGCAGGGAAATCTGAGCCTCTTCAATCAGAACAACCTGCGGTTCGGCTCCTCGATTTCCTGGAACAAGAGTAGGCATAACATCAAATTCGGCTACGAACTTCAGCGCGACGACGTTTTCCAACACAACGATCAGGACAGCACAACGTTAACCTTCGATGGACGCGCATCCTCCACCGATCCCTCGGGTAAACAGATCCAGAACGTGTTTGGGTATTCGTTCGCCGACTTTGTGATGGGTCGCGCGGCCACCTTCACCACCGTGGGGATTCTCGACTACAACATCCACACTTGGTCTACCTTCTTCTTTTTACAGGACGAGTGGAAGATTACCTCCCGGCTTACCCTGACCCCCGGACTGCGCTACGAGTTCTACAATCCTCCCAAAGAGGACCACAACCGGGCCGATGCTTTTCTGTTAGGTCACAAGTCGGATCTGTACCCGAACGCACCTGTGGGGCTGGCCTTTGCCGGCGATAAAGGAGTTCCGGCGGGCTTCGCCAACAGCGACTACAACAATTTTGCGCCGCGTCTGGGAATTGCGTACGACCTGCGTGGAAACGGCAAGTCGGTCATTCGGGCCGGCGCTGGTTATTACTATTCCTACAATCCTCTGCAGGTCAGTCTCTGGAGCGTCGAGGCTCCGCCATGGCGGCCCAACGCCAACGGAGGAGACACTACCAGCCTCGTGAACATCTTTGGAACCAGCCGGTCGATCGTATTCAAACAGCCGCCCACCCCGTTCACTACCGACGTCTCACGCTACAGCTATCCGGGAAGATTGAACAACATCATCGGATACGATAGTTTTCGGACGCCCTACAGCATCCAGTGGAACGCGGCTTTTGAGAAGGAAATTGCCCGGTTTATGACCGCCTCCATCGGCTATGTCGGTAACCGCGGGTTCAATAACCTCCAGATCCTTCCTGGCAACCTTCCGCTGCCCTCCGCTACCGCCACTCTGAATAACATTGATGCACGGCGGCCCTTGAGTAATTACAGCAACGTGGGGATCATCTACCCGCGCGCGCGTACCTGGTTTGATTCGCTGCAAGCGACAGCCGACGTTCGCTCGGCGCATGGCGTCACGGCGCGGTTCACGTATGTGTACGGTTTCTTTTACGACTACTGGAATGAAGACCCGACCGGCAACGGCAACATTCAAACGGCCAACCCGTTGAACTGGAATGGGGAGCGCGCTCGCGACGGCAACCGGCACACCTTCCGGGCATTCTACTTATATGACTTACCTAGCAGCCCGTGGTAATAGTAAGATCACCCGTTCAAAACATGTG
>JBBSHP010000722.1:0-3515 GCA_038232555.1 Bryobacterales bacterium | reverse complement strand
GTTTGCATACAGCTCCAGGATTCGACGCTTCGGCAGCAACGCTTCCATCCAGAGGGTGTAGTACGATTCCAGTCCTTTCCTGATCCAGGAACGTCCCTGCCAAAGGAAGACCGAGCGCGCGCATTGGTTCGTGATCGTGGAAGCTCCACGAACTGGTCTGCCTTTCCGCTCCGCTTCCTTCATTGCGAGGTCCATCTCCTTCCAGTCGAATCCGTCGTGCTGGAAGAAGCGCTGATCTTCCGAAATCCAAAGGTGCTTCAGGAACATCTCGGGGATCTGCGGCAGAAAGATCCAGCGGTAGAGAAGGGGAGTCTTCGCTGCGCTCGAGAAGATCGCGCTGCTTTGCTCGATCAACATTGGAAGAGTCCGCGGCGGGTTGACGAATCGCACCACCTCCACCTGTATCGCCGGGATGAGAAGCAGAACGCTGAGCAGGACTAGAAACCATCTCCAGCCTCGTCCGGACTTCCGTTTTTCTGCTCTCGAGGTTTTGCGGGCCGTCGCCATTCACTTCTACTTTGCGCAGACGTTTGGAAGTGCGCGAACGGCTGGAACGCGGCAGGCTCGCATGGCGGACCGCTCGACTCCCATTGCAAGGGGAGAAGAGTGCATCGAAGAGGGACGCATCATGCCAACAAACACCGTCCGTCTACACCGTGTACTCCATGCGGCCCCGGAGACAATTTACCGCGCGTTTCTCGATCCGGAGGCGATGGCGAAATGGCTGCCGCCGAATGGCTTTACCGGGAAGGTGCATGAGATGGACGCGAAGGTGGGTGGGAGCCATCGAATGTCGTTCAAGAATTTCACGACAGGCCACTCCCATTCCTTCGGCGGCCAGTATGTGGAACTCGTGCCGCACGAACGCATTTGTTACACAGATCAGTTCGACGATCCGAATCTCCCGGGGGAAATCCAGGTCACAATCACCTTGAAGGAGGTATCGTGCGGGACCGAATTGAACATCGTGCAGCAAGGGCTGCCGGACGCGATTCCGCTGGAGCTATGCTATCTCGGCTGGCAGGAATCGCTCATCTCCCTCGGGAAGCTCGTCGAGGTTGAAATCCCCGATTAGCTAAACCTAGGAAGTATACGTTGGCCCGCGTTACTTTTTCGCCTGCTCGATTCTTGTCCCTTGGGACGTGATAAATTGCCAGGTCCCGCCGCGTTTTGCGACGACATCGAGCCAACGGTATTGCCCGCTAATGTCATGTCCGTCGATGCTCCCCTTATCAGTGCTTCGATAAGTCACCACAGCCATATCGGCGTCCGCTGCCTGGACTTTCATGTCGTCAAGTTCGTTCGATTCCAACTTGAACTCACCTGATTTCAGATCGGCAATGAACTGCGCCTTCCCTTGCGTGCTTCCATCCGGATTCACCACGTAAAAGTCGTCGGCTACCATCTTTGCGGCGGCCTCGGCATCGGGTTTCGTCAAGGCGGCACTCATGTCTTGCTCCATCTGCATGACGGCTTTCTCAACCTCGGCATTTGGCTTGGATGCGTCCGTGGCTTGAGCGGCGGCGCCACCCGCGAAAGCGAGCAATATAACGGCGGTAAGCTGGGGGTATTTCATAGCCGCATGCTAGGGATCTGCTGCGGGCCTAACAAGCTCGAAAGAATCGCGCAAACTCCCTACGTCACGGAAGATGCGGATGGCTGAAGAGCGCGCCCTCTCGAACGTATCGGACCAGCCTTGCGCGAGCACTGTTGCACGTAAGGATCGGCGTGAGAGGAACGAAGAACCTGAGGAAGGGCGTTGCCGCAGAGCTTCCCTTTGCGCTTGCGCCAGAAGCTCGGGCGCGCACTTTAGCAGCCGCCTCGAAGCACGCTCACGTGGCGGAATGGCAGACGCGTACGGCTCAGGACCGTATGGGGAAACCCGTGGAGGTTCGACTCCTCTCGTGAGCATTTTTTCTCTTTGGCGTTTGTTTCGCCAATCTCGAAGTTGACTGAATAGAGGCATCCCGACGGTCGTCGAAACCCGATACATTTTATACCCGTCACATGAAATCTCTTACTGCTGCTCGACTCCTTTCGCTCCCTTTATTTGCTCTTAGCTTTTGGATCGCTGGCGGCACTATTCCGGCGCGTGCGCAGTCGAACTACGAGCCTTATTTCTTCGGCACGTTTGCCGGAGTGGCACCGGGCAGTGTGGATGGCACGGGCAGCGCGGCGCGATTTCATAATCCGTATGCCACAGCAGTAGACACCGCCGGGAATGTCTACGTGGCGGACACCACGAATCACATCATTCGCAAGATCACGCCCGGTGGGACTGTCACAACGCTAGCGGGGTCACCAGGCAACTCCGGAAGCGCGGATGGCAGCGGCCCGGCCGCACGCTTTCTTTATCCGAACGGCGTTGCCGTGGATACAGCTGGCAACGTGTATGTAGCCGACACCTACAATCACACTATCCGCAAAGTCACAGCCGGTGGTTTAGTGAGCACGCTTGCCGGTTCCGCCGGCATTAGTGGCAGCTCAGATGGCACCGGGAGCAGTGCGCGTTTTTTTAATCCGGGCGGCGTGGCGGTAGACACGGGCGGCAATGTCTTCGTCGCGGACACTTACAATCACACCATCCGCAAGATCACTCCGGGCGGGGTGGTAGGGACTGTAGCTGGTCTCCCGGGCACGATCGGCAGCAGTGATGGCCTCGGCAACATTGCCCGGTTCCAATTTCCCGTCGGAGTCGCGGTCGATCCAGCGGGCACTCTCTACGTCGCCGATACATACAACGATACCGTGCGAGCGATCACTTCCGCTGGTCTGGTTAGCACGCTTGCTGGACTGCCTGGGAACATCGGTAGCGCTGACGGGATTGGCAGTGCGGCGCGCTTTAACCGCCCTACCGGCGTTGCGGTCGACGGTGCAGGAAACATCAACGTGGCTGATAGCGAGAACAGCACGATTCGCGCAATCACTTCCTCTGGACTGGTCAGCACCCTGGCAGGATTGGCGGGAACAGTTGGGAGTACAGATGGCAGCGGCAGCAGCGCGCGCTTTGACCACCCTAGCGGCCTCTGCGCAGATAATGCTGGAAATCTCTACGTGGCCGATCTCGGCAATTCCACCATTCGCAAGATCACTTCGCCAAATGTAGTAAGCACGTTCGCTGGCTTGTCGGCGGCGAGTGGAAGCGCTGACGGTCTCGGGAGCGCGGCGCGCTTCTCCAGCCCGAGTGGCGTAGCTGTCGACGGTGCTGGAACTATCTATGTGGCGGACAATTTCAATAACACGATCCGCAAGATTACGCCCGCTGGCCTGGTTAGCACATTCGTGGGCCTCGCGGGAGCGGTCGGCAGCAGCGACGGTGCAGGGAGCGCGGCGCGATTCAACAATCCTTTCGGGCTTGCCGTCGACACCGCCGGGAACCTCTATGTGGCGGACACGTTCAATCACGTTATCCGAGTCGTGAGTTCTTCTGGTGTGGTCAGTACGCTCGCTGGCTTGGCTGGAAGTGTCGGGAGCACCGATGGCGCTGGGACACAGGCGCGCTTCAATTATCCGCG
>JBBSHP010000721.1:0-3522 GCA_038232555.1 Bryobacterales bacterium | reverse complement strand
CGTTCAGAAGACTCGAGAAAACAATGAGGGGATTCGTGAGCACTTACCCCCTTTTGGTCGTAACCGGGGCAGATTCCCGGGCAAACACGGAACGAAAGCCAATCCGTTCCGCCTTCGGAACCAATAACACTGCGGAAATTCAACGAAGTAGAGTGGAACGCCAACTCTGGCCTTTGTTCTGCTGCACCTGCGTGCCCGGGAATTTGCCCCGGTTACGACCAAAAGGGGGTAAGTGCTCACGAATCCCCTCATTTTTTTCTCGAGTCTTCTGAACGGGATAAGATGCATCCCCAACTGGCCGTCGTACGTGTCGCTGAGCTACCCGAGTCCATATCGGTTGAGTTATGGGAGTGACGTGGATAAGCACCAAAGAGAATCGATCTACGAGGCAAATGACTGCCTGGTAACCATTATAACCCAATAATACAAAATGAGGAAACTCGTGAGGGGTAAGTGTTCTGTTTACGTAGGTAGCTTCGAATCAGGAAACTCAGACCGGGGAGATCACCGATGAAACTTGTTGCTGCAGCCCTTGCTTGCGCGATCGTTTCCTTGCCGCTCGGGACGACCCATGCGCAGGTGTCCGACGATGTCGTGAAGATCGGCGTGTTAGCTGACATGTCGGGTCTATACTCGGACTTGAGCGGAACCGGCTCCGTTGCTGCGGCCCAGATGGCCGCGGAGGATTTTGGCGGCACGGTCCTTGGCAAGCGCATCGAGATCGTTTTTGCCGACCACCAGAATAAGCCGGATATTGGTGCAAATATCGCACGGGCTTGGTATGATCGTGAACAGGTCGACGCAATAGCGGACGTCCCCGTGTCATCTGTCGCGTTTGCCGTTCAGGAGATCGGCAGGCAGAGGAACAAGGTCCTTCTGATTTCCTCGTCGGGTGCTTCCGACCTGACTGGAAAATCGTGCTCCCCGGTCAGTGTCCATTGGACTTATGATACCTATGCGCTCGCCAACACTGCCGGTGGGGCTCTCCTGAAGGAAGGCGGGGACACCTGGTTCTTTATCACGGCGGACTACGCGTTCGGGCATGCCCTGGAGCGCGATACCGCCGCGCTTATCAAGGCCAGCGGCGGGAGAGTGTTAGGAGCTGTTCGCCACCCACAAGATACGACGGACTTTTCTTCATTTTTGCTTCAGGCGCAAGGTTCACATGCTAAGGTGATCGGGTTGGCGAATGCGGGTGGTGATACTGTCAATTCGGTAAAGCAGGCCAATGAATTCGGAATTCCTCAAGGAGGACAGCGCATTGTAGGATTACTGACGTACATTTCCGATGTCCATAGCATGGGTCTCGCCAATGCACAGGGTCTACTGCTGGCGTCAGCTTTCTATTGGGATCTCACTGACGAAACTAGAGCTTGGACAAGGCGCTTTGTAGGCCGAGTAAACAAGGTACCGACTATGGCCCATGCCGGCACGTACGGCGCTGTTCTGCATTACCTGAAGGCCGTAAGGGCGGCCGGAACGGATGACGGGCCCACTGTGGTGAAAAAAATGAAGGAGCTTCCTATCGATGATTTCTTCACAAAGAATGGCAGAGTTCGGGAGGACGGCCGCGTCATTCGCGACATATATCTCTTTCAGGTAAAGACGCCTGCCGAGTCCAAAGGTAGATATGATTATTACAAACTGATAGATACGGTGCCGGGCGAGCAGGCATTTCGACCGCTGAATGAGGGTGGCTGCCCGATGATTGCTGATTCGGTTAATAAGTAATCGGAGGGGTTCTGTCAGGGCTCGCGCCAACAAGTAGTAGGCCAGGGCTGTTCAACGCTCTTATCTTGGCCGAGGTGAGTCTGGAATGTCACAGGGCCTTGTCGGCGTAGGACGTGGGCTGATACCAAGTCTCTGAACGGCATTGGCCGGAACTTGTACGGGGCTTTTGATGTCAAGCAGTCTTTGATCCTGGGTGTTTGAAAGCGTAGTACCAGTGCAAGCGAACCGAGGGGAGCCCGCCAGTGACCATCCCCCGTTACGGTGGACACCTCGTGTAATACCAATCGGCGCTGAGCCCAGGGCTGTTCAACGCTGCTGGATTGGCTGATCGGATGGGGCAGGGCTGTTCAACGCTTTTGATTGATGACGAGAGAGAGCAGGTTGTCGATGCCAGCGAGGGCAGCGCGGCATCGGTCCTGGCTCAGCGTTCCGGTCCGGTTTGCCTTGAGGATGTTGAAGGCGAAGCTGCGCAGGCGGGCGAACACGCCCGGGTTGGTGCGGATGCGCGAGCGGTCTTCGCCCAAGGTGACGTCACGGCTGTGATGGGAGGTATTCTCGATCCTCCAGTGCGCGCGGATGGCCTCGGCGGCGCGGGCGGCGGTGAGCGGGGTGTTCGAGACGTAGAAGGCTGTCTCGGTGGAGTGGCGCAGCAGTCCGGTCGCGGCGTTACGGGTGTAGACATCGCGCTCGATCCTGATGATGGCGGCGATGTGCGGCTGCCAGTCGGTCTCGGTCAGCCCGTCGGCGGGATCGAAGACGGTGACGGCGCGGCGTTCGTCGCGGTTGCGGCCCCTGTCGTGGCTGCGGGCAGACCCGAGCGGTGCCGTGGTCGTGGAGATGAGCTGGATATGCTGGTGCAGGGTCGGCTGGTTGCCCTTGACCTGGACGATCAGGGCGATGTTGGCCGCTGCTGCGGCCTCAAATGTTTTTTTTGGCAGCGCAGCGCGTCAAGCGTGACGATGGCGCCGCGGGCGAGGCCGAGTTCGCCCAGCAGCGCCTGCGCCGCCGGGATTTCGTTGGACTTCTTGGCGATGTCGACGTGGGCGAGCACCAGCGCGGTGTCGGTGGCGAACGCGCTGAGCACCTGGGCGGCGGCACGGTCGTGGAATGCGTCAAAGCTGCCGCGCAGGGTCTTGCCATCGAGAGCGATGCTGCCCTGTCCCGGCACAGTGCGCGCTACCTGCAACAGGGCGGCGTGGCGGCGGAACGCAGCCTCCACCTCAACCGGGTCGAGCCCTTGAAGGATGTAGCGGACGGCAGTGTGCGCCGGTGCGCGTCGCCAGTTCAGGCCAAATGCTGCGTTCAGCCTGGGGCGGTGCACGTCGATGAAGGTGACGATGCCGCGATACGAGTTGCAGCCGCTCACGATGGCGAGGATGGAGAACAGCAGCACGTAGGGCAGCTTATAGAGCTTGCCCTCCGCCCGGCGCGGATCAGGAACATCCGCCAGCATGTCCAGCAACGGCGAGAACGCAGTCAAGGCAACCTCCGACCCGGTTGCCACCTCAAAGGTCAGACATTGGCCCGCTCGGGAACCCCCCATCCGATCAGCCAATCCAGCAGCGTTGAACAGCCCTGCGGGATGGACCGGCAAACGCTGCGCGACTGGGTCCATCGCTACAACGCGGCCGGACTTGATGGCTTGAAGTCCCGGACAAGCCCGGGCCGTGCGCCGGCGCTGACCGCGGCGCCGATGGCTGAGTTGAAGGCGCTGGTCATCCAGGGCCCTGATCTGGACGAGCACAAGGTTGTGCGCTGGCGATGCGTCGATCTGCAGGCCGAGGTGGCGCG
>JBBSHP010000720.1:0-3534 GCA_038232555.1 Bryobacterales bacterium | reverse complement strand
TGCGAGCCGCATTATTCCCACCTTCACTACCTCGCATGGAGCTTCCGCCGCACACAACGCTTATTGGGTGGAGATGTACGTCAACATGTCGCTCACCGATCCCAAAAAGCATCACTATCGGGATACAACTGAGCCGCGCCTTTTCAGCCATGTCAGTCCGTTCGACCCACAGCTTTTCTCCTCCATGCACGAATTCGCGGGTGAAATGCTTACCGGGGATCGGACCGGAAAATATTCACCCGTGGATGTTGCCGCTTGGCTCGAAGAATATTCCGGAGCCGGCGCGAAACACCTCGCGGAAGCCCAAAAACTCGGACCCAAGACCCCGGAGTTTCGCCGTTTTGCCATTGACACGGGCATTCAAATCGGGCTGGGCCGGTTCTGGGCGTCCAAGCTGCGAGCGGGTGTCCTCTATGGCATTCACGAGCGCACCGGCGATCGCGCCGCTTTGCAGGAAGCCGTCAAGATGTATCGCAGCGCGCGCGACGCCTGGGCCGAATTCGCTATGCCCCTCAAGGCTGTTTACCGGCCGGATATCACCTATGGCGAGCAGAAATTTCTGCGCGGCCATTGGCTCGACCGCCTGCCCGCCATCGACGACGACATCGCCGCGGTTTCTGCAAAGTTGGAGCAAACCAAAGCGGGCGAGTCTCCTCAAAATGTACGCTCCGCCATTGCCGAAGCCCTTAGCCGTTCCCCGCGCCCCAGTGTTTCCGGGCGTCATTCCCCGCCCGCGCGGTTTCAGTCCGGGCAACCGCTTCCGATCGAGCTGGCGATTGAGAAGGCGACCAGCGTGCGGCTGCATTACCGGCACGTCGACCAGGCGGAGCAGTACATTTCCGCGGACATGCAGGGCCGCGACAACGTTTTCAGGGCCGAGATTCCGGCGGCGTATACCAAGTCCGACTACCCGCTCGAATACTATTTCGAAGTACATAACGGCGCTGCCGCGGCAATCTACCCGGGCTTGGGGACCAACCTGATGCAGCAGCCCTACTTCGCCGTCCGGCGGGCTTAGCATGCCATCTCTGCGGCTCATCCCGGCGTTGCTGTTGCTGGTCGCGCCCCTCGCTTTCTCCGCAGAGTATCCAGGCGCCACCATCACCAATGGCGTGATCACGGCGGATCTGTATCTTCCTGACCCGGTGAAGGGCTCCTATCGGGCTACCCGTTTCGACTGGTCCGGGATCATCCGCAGCCTCACCTACCAGGGCCATAATTACTTCGGGCAATGGTACGACAAGCACGATCCGCTGGTTCACGATGCGATCACCGGCCCGGTCAACATTTTCGACAACGCCGGACCCGCCACGGGCTACGCGGAAGCCCAACCCGGCGGCACTTTCGTCAGGATCGGAGCCGGACGCGTCGAAAAATCCGATGAAAAGCCCTACCTGGAGTTGCATAGCTACAAGATCGTTGATCCAGGTAAGTGGCGAATTCGAAAACACAAAAATTCAATCGAATTCACACACGAGCTTTCCGACCAGAAGGCCCGTACCGGCTACGGATACATCTATTCAAAGCGAATTGTTTTGGTTCCCGGCAAACCCGAGATGGTGCTCTCGCAGGAACTGAAGAATACCGGATCGAAGCCGATCGACACCACTGTATTCAACCACGGATTTTTCCAAATCGATAAGGAGCCCGCCGGCCCTGGGCTGGTATGGACTTTCCCGTTTGAACCGCAGGCCCCCAGGGGTCTGAGCGGAATGGCCGCGGTCGAGGGTCATCGCATCGTGTACCTGCGCGAAATCCAACCGGGGGAGCGCGTGGGTGTGCCGCTCGAAGGTTACAGTGCTTCCGCTGCTGACCATCGCTTCACGCTGGAGAACCGGAAGACGGGCGCCGGTGTTCGAGTCGCAGGGGACCGGCCGGTTGCCAAATTGACTTTCTGGAGCCGCCGGATGGCTTACTCGCCGGAGGTATTTGTTCACCTGCACATTGCTCCGGGCCAGACCGAAAAATGGGCAACACGATATGAATTCTATGTTGCCTCAAAGGACATGCCAACGAAATGAATCGCAGAAGCTTCTTAAGCTACGTTGCCCCAGCGAAAATAGGGGCCGCGGCACTGCTCGCCTGCGCGATGCAATCGGCCTGGGCTCAAAAGCCGGTACCGGGCAAAAGCTTATTCGAGACGCACTGCGCTATGTGTCACGGCGGAGACGGCAACGGCGGCGAGTTTGCCCCTGGCATCGTAACCCGAATCGTCAACCGCACCGACAGCGATGTCAAAACGGTGATCGTCGACGGTCTGCCCAACCGCGGAATGCCGCCCTCCCAACTGAGCGACCCGGAGGTGGGCAGTCTTCTGGCATACCTGCGCACACTGCGTCCTCCCAGACGGGGCGACATGGTCCCGATCGAGGTCACTGTCGATTTAACGGATGGAAAGAAATTGCACGGGATGTCTGTGAACCGCTCGTTTGAAGACATGCAGGTACGTTCGGCGGACGGACGCATGCACCTGCTCCGCAAAGAGGGCTCCCGGTATCGCGAAGTGACATCGCAGACCGATTGGCCTTCCTATGACGGGGAGCTGAATGGGAACCGCTTCAGCGCGATCGCGCAGATTGATAAGAGCAACGTGGGGCGCATGACGCCCAAGTGGATCTATTCTTTGCCCGATGTCCCTTCGCTCGAAACCACTCCCCTGGTAGTCGGCGGCATCATGTATGTGACCAGCGCCAACGAGTGCTACGCGCTCGATGCGGGCAGTGGACGCGAAGTGTGGCACTACCACCGGCAGCGCACGAAAGGCATGGGTGGCAAGGTGAATCGTGGTGCGGCCGTGGGTGGCGATCGGGTGTTCATGGGCACGGACAACGCACATCTGATCGCGCTCAATCGCTTCACGGGCGAGCTGCTCTGGGAAACCGAGATGGCCGATTCCGCGCAGAACTATTTTTCCACCTCTGCCCCGTTGGTTGTGGGTGATCTGGTGGTCTCAGGTATCGGCGGCGGCGACAGCGGCGTGCGTGGCTTTCTCGCTGCTTTCGATCAGAAAACCGGGCAAGAGGTCTGGAAATTTTGGACCATTCCGGATAAAGGCGAAAAGGGATCCGAAACATGGAATGGTAAGAACTTCGCGCATCCCGGCGGCGCCACCTGGTTCACGGGAAGCTACGACCCGGAGCTGAAATTGTTGTACTGGCAGGTCGGCAATCCGGGACCCGATCACAACGGAGACGAGCGGGAGGGGGATAATTTATACTCCGATTCCGTCGTCGCGCTGGACGCCAAGACGGGCCGGCTGAAGTGGCATTACCAATTCACGCCGCACGACGAGTGGGATTGGGACGCCGCCGAGCCTTTGACGCTGGTGGACGCCCCGTGGAGCGGCAAGCCGCGCAAGCTGCTGTTGCAGGCCAACCGGAACGGCTTTTTTTATCTCCGTCCGCCGGGTCTAATCCCACCGCCTTTCAGGCGGTCAGCTTCAAGCCGCCCAGTCCCCCGAGAATAGGAGGATGGCGGAATACAGACATAGCGCGCACGCGGTTCACGATCTCAAGTATCACCTGATCTGGTGCA
>JBBSHP010000719.1:0-3544 GCA_038232555.1 Bryobacterales bacterium | reverse complement strand
TTTCTATGACTGGACTGTGGGAGGTGCCCTTCGGGCGAAGCCGCCGGTACGGGTCGAATCTGCCGAGGCTGGTGAATGCGGCGATCGGCGATTGGCAACTAAACTTCACGGAGCTTCATCAATCGGGCGGGCCACTTGCCTGGAGTAATATCATCTTCAACGGAGACATCAAGAACATTCCGTTGCCAGCGGAAGAACGCAGCGCCGAACGATGGTTTAACACCGCCGCAGGCTTCAACAGGGTAAGTTCCCAGCAATTGGCAAACAACATCCGCACGTTCCCTCTACGTTTTAACGGGATACGGGCGGAAGGGCAGACCCAATGGAATTTTTCCCTCATACGCAATTACCGGATCGTGGAGCGCGTTCGCCTGCAATTCCGTGGTGAGTGTTACAACGCCCTGAACCATCCCGTTTTTGCGCCCCCCAGTACGAGCGTGACCAGCTCGGCTTTTGGGACAGTGACCAGCGATGTATCCGAGCCAAGAGAGTTTCAGTTCGCTCTCAAACTTATATTTTGATCTAAAGAGGACTAATAGAATGCAAATAACTCGTCGAGACTTTGCGAAAGGCGCCGCCATCGCCACCGCCGCCAGTTACTCCCGGATACTGGGCGCAAATGACAAGATCCGCATGGGCTACATTGGCGTGGGTAATCGAGGAGACCAGGTGCATGACGCTTTCCTTGAATTTGGCGACAACGAGACCGTAGCCGTCTGCGATCTGCGGGACGACTACATGGATTTCGCTATCAAGAAGTCCAGAGCTAACCCGGTCAAGTACAAAGATTACCGGGCCCTGCTGGACGACAAGAATGTGGATGCCGTGGCCATCGCGACTCCCGATCACTGGCACGCGCTCATGTTTATCGACGCCTGTAATGCGGCCAAAGATGTATATGTCGAAAAGCCGCTGTCACTGACTGTGGTGGAAGGGCGGAAGATGGTGGAGGCGGCCGACCGCACCAAGCGGGTGTCACAGGTGGGCACGCAACGGCGCTCGACCGCATCACTGAAGGAAGCGGCGGAATTTGTACGTTCAGGCGGAATTGGCCCAGTAACAATTGTAAATTCCTACAGCATCGACAACGAGTGGCCCCTGGGGATCGGAAATCCTCCGGATGGCGATCCTCCTGATCCAAAGGAATGGGACCAATGGCTAGGACCCGCGCCGAAAGTGCCCTACAACAAGAATCGCGAGTTTTATAAGTTTCGCTGGTTTTACAATTATTCCGGCGGTCAGCTTACTAACTACGGCGTTCATAACATGGATATGATCCGTTGGTGTCTGGGAACGGAATATCCGAAGCGGGTAACGGCTCTGGGCGGAAAATATGCCGTTCGGGACAATCGTGAAATTCCCGACACGCTGGTAGTGCTTTGGGAATATGACGGAACCCTGGTCACTTTCTCGCAATATAACTGCAACGCCGCTCCCCCGAATCCGCTGCGGGCGGAAATTGAACTCAGAGGCACCAAAGGCACGATGTACCTGAAGGGCGGCCACTGGGAAGTGGTTCCGGAACAGGTTCCGGAACTGGCATTTTTCGCGCGCACGCCGCTTGATCGCGTAAGCGAGAAAGCGTATAAGACGGACCGGAAAGCTCTCATTCAGGCCAAGTCAGTCGGCAAGGGAGCAGAGAATACGCCGGCCCACGCGCGTAATTTCATGGATTGCATCAAGAGCCGCGCCAAGTGCAACGCGGACGTTTTGATCGGACACATATCGACCGCGACCACCTTGCTGGGAAACATCGCTCATAAAACAGACAGCGTGCTCGAATGGGACGGCAAGGCGGAACGATTCACGAACAACGACGCCGCGAACAAGCTGCTGCAGTACAAGTATCGCGCTCCGTACAAGCTGAGCTGAGCGAGATATGAACCGACGGGATTTTCTTCTTACCGCGGCGGCATCGCAGGCTGCCACTCGCCTGGTTGCGCAGACTCCGCCGCCGCATCAGGTGGCCTGCTTCTTTTCAAAGCATCTGGCCAACTTGAACTACGACGAAATGGGAAAGGCGCTTCGCGGCGCGGGATTCGACGGCGTGGATCTCACCGTCCGGGCCGGTGGACACGTACTGCCGGAACGAGTGGCGCAGGATCTGCCCCGCGCGGTTGAGGCGCTGCATGGACACGGGCTGTCAGTCCCGATGATCACGACCGAATTGACTTCGGCGTCCGATCCCAACAGCCGTCCGATCCTCAGCACGGCGGCCAGCTTGAAGATCCCATACTTCAAGCTTGGTTACTGGAAATATACGGATAACCCGGAAGAATCGGTTCGGAAAGCATCGGCGGACGTGAGCGCGCTGACGGCTTTAGCCAAAGAGTACGGAATCACAGCGGGCTTTCACAATCATCCGCGCAACGTCGGGCTATGTGGCTGGGATGGCAAGCAAGTCTTGCAGGGACTGGACCCGAAGTGGATCGGCTACTACTTCGACGCGAATAATGCGACCGAAGAGGGCGGTGTAATGGGTTGGGAAGTGCTGCTGAGGTTAGAGTCGCCACGACTGAAGATGGCTGCGTTTAAGGATTTCTATTGGGAGAAGCTCAAGGGCAAGTGGGTGGGCGTGGCGTGTCCTCTGGGCGAAGGAATGGTGAACTGGAGTAAGGTGTTCGCGCTACTCGCGGAGGCAAAATTCACAGGACCGTTTTCAATTCATCAGGAATATAAGCCGGCGGACCGAATGACAGCCGCGCGCGCGGACCTCGAGTTTGTCAGGAAGAGGCTGCAACCTGCCCACGGGGCTTGACCATTTGTTTCGATCATGGCTGGCCTGCTGGTTTTTCACGACGGTACTCACAGCCGCCCAGTCAGGCAGCCGCGCCGACACTGTTCTGCTCAACGGAAAAATTCTGATACTCGACGCGGATAATCGGCAGTGTCAGGCGCTTGCGATTCGCGACCGTCATGTAATCGCATTCGGTGCGGACCGGGACGTCCGGAAATTTATCGGTGCAGGCACGAAGATCATCAGGTTGGGCGGCAAGACCGTTGTACCGGGGCTGATCGAGAGTCACGTGCATCCCCTCGGGGTAAGCCGGGAAGAGCACGACCAACCCTATGCGGAACTGACTACGATTCCGGCAATTCAAGACTGGATTCGAAAGCGGACCGCCGGGTTAGCCCCAGGGGGATTGGGTGCGCGTTCCACGCAATGACATTACACGGTTGAAAGAGCGGCGTCATCCCACCCCCGCCGAACTCGACGCGGCGTCGACTACCAATCCGGTAATCTTCACCGCGGCAATGAAGAGCGTGCTCAATACAGCGGGATTCAAGACCCTCGGCATTACGTCCGAGACCACGAGTGTCCATGGCGGCCGGATTGTTCGCGACGCGCAGGGACTGCCAGTCCTGATTGCCGGGGCGAATACCTATCTGACGCAGACGATCGCCGCTCCAAAGCTGACTCATGAGCAGATGCTCGAAATGCTGCCCAAGGTGCTGCGGAAGTATAACGAGGTGGGGATCACGTCCATCGCGGAGCGCCGTTCCGATCTCGAGGGGTACCGTACTTTCCAGGATCTGGAGAGAC
>JBBSHP010000718.1:0-3550 GCA_038232555.1 Bryobacterales bacterium | reverse complement strand
GGCGCCGTGAACTACTGGTCATCGATTTGGGTCAACGGCCAAATGGCCGGATCGCACGAAGGCGGTCACGTTCCGTTCCGCTTCGACGTCACCAGCCTGCTGAAGCCCGGCAGCAACGTAGTGACAGTACGTTCAGCCACCAGCCCGACCGACCGCTACATTCCGCGTGGTAAGCAGTATTGGGAGCCGAAGTCGAAAAGCATCTTCTACACCAGGACCAGCGGCATCTGGCAAACCGTCTGGCTGGAGCCCGTGTCGGAAAGTCACCTGCAGAGCGCTCGAATCACATCTAACTCCGATGGAGTCGCGTCCGTGTATGGACGGATCGCTTCGCCCCGAGCGGGCCTGACCCTCCGGACCACCCTCTTGACCAACGGCAAAACTGAAGCGATGAACTCGGTCCGTGCCGACGATAGCCGTGTCTCCACCACCATTTCAGTGCCCGATCCCAGGCTCTGGTCGCCGGCTTCGCCCAACCTTTACGACGTCACCTTCGAATTACTCGACGGTGAACGTGTGATCGACCGCGTTAAGTCTTATACAGGTTTTCGTTCGGTTGCGGTGGAAAACGACCGCGTTGCCTTGAACGGAAGGCCGGTCTTCCTGAAAATGATCCTCGACCAAGGGTACTGGCCGGACGGCATTCTCACTCCCCCCACCGATGAGGCCATTCAATACGACATTCGCCTGACCAAAGAGATGGGATTCAACGGGGCCCGGAAACACCAGAAGCTGGAGGATCCCCGCTTCCTGTATTGGGCCGACAAGATGGGACTGCTGGTGTCGAGTGAGATGGCCAATGCTTATCTGTTCGACGACATCGCGGTGGAGCGCTTTACTCATGAATGGATGGCCGCTATGGAACGAGACTACAATCATCCTTCCATCATCATTTGGGTGCCCATTAATGAGAGCTGGGGCGTGCCGAACCTGCACGATCCGCGCCAGCAGAATTATCTGAAAGAACTGTACGCGTTGTCTCACGCCTTCGATAACAGTCGCCTGGTAATCGACAACGATGGTTGGGAGCACACCGATATGACGGACCTGTTCGCCATTCACGATTACTCGCGCACTGGAGACTTGCTGTATGAAAAGTACAAGGATCTGGGGAAGCCCGGCGCTGGCGTGCCGAACAACGCCAGAGCTGCGCTGGCAGCTGGATACAAGTACAATGGCACGCCCGTATTGCTTTCGGAGTTCGGCGGCATCGCGTTTATCCCGGAAGGCCACCAGGTTCCCGCGGAGTCGTGGGGCTACTCCGGAGTAGAAAAAACGGAGGCCAATGCGCTCGAGCGCCTGCGCGGCCTGTACACGGGCATCGCCAAAATACCTGGCTTTGCGGGACTCTGTTATACGCAGCTCACCGATGTCGAGCAGGAGGTCAACGGACTGTTGACGTACGATCGCAAACCGAAATTCCCGGTTGCTACGCTGCACGAAATCAATTCGCTGGTTCACTAACGCTCAAGTTTGGTGGTCGCGTTCCGGGTTGGGATGGCAGAATGGGATTCGGCACTGGGTCATTCCAGCCTAGAATTGCATTATGAGGATGCTGGTGAATTTGGATAAAGCGGGGCGGGTGGTCCTGCCCAAAACGCTCCGCCATCAGTTGCATTTTGGAGCCTGGCGACACACTCGCACTGGAATATCAGGATGAACAGGTGACATTGAAACCTGTGCGACCCGCAGCCCCGCTTCGTAAAGAACAAGGCGTCTGGGTATTTCGAGGAACCCAGAAAGTGTCTGCCGACACCACTGACAAAGTGCTACACGAACACCGTGAAGAGCGCGAACGTGTTCATCGATATCGGCGCCCGTGAAAGGCTTTCTCGATACTTCCGTCCCGGTCGCCACATTCTATGGCGAACATGAGCATCACGAATGTAGTTTCGCGCTGTTTCTTAATCAGAAAAGGCAAAGCGGTTGTACGGCGGCGCACTACCTGGCCGAAGTCTATTCGGTCCTCACCGAGATGCACGGTAAGGACCGCGTCAATCCCGATCAGGCGATGCTCTTCCTGGACAAACGTCCGTGAACGGCTCATGCTGGTCGCGCTCTCCGAACAGGAGTATATTGCCGTGCTGGAAGCGGCTGCGGCTGGCGGTGTGTTCGGTGGAGGCATTTATGATGCCCTGATCGGACAGTGCGCCATCAAGGCAAAGGCCGAGACCATCTACACCTGGAACACCAAACATTCCACGCGCCTCGGCAAGGCTGTTGCGGCGCGAGTGAAAACACCAAGACAAACCTAAAAAGCGTAGGTCCCTTACCCGTGGTGTGGCCAGGATCAAAAGATCTCCCATCCGAGCAATAGATTGATGCATTGGCACACCAGCGCTCAAGCGCCGTGTGCGAACATGGGAAAATGTCTTCAATCCGAAAATTGCGTCGACTCTACCTTGCGGTCGTGCTTTGTGCCGCTCTCTGTACCAGTGCGTATGCAAAAAAGTTCCCAATGACAGCCGCCTCCATCGTTCCAGGCGCGCGCGGGGATGTGCAAGTCGGGAAGGACAAAAACGGAAACACGAAATTGAAAATGACCGTTCAGCACCTTGCCAGGCCAGACCGTTTAACGCCCCCCATGGCCACCTACATCATCTGGCTGCAGGAACGGGGTGGAACCAACGCCGAGAGTCAGGGCCAACTCAAGACAGACAAGAATTTGAAGGCCGACTTCGAAACGGTAACGCCCTCCAAGAACTTCGACCTGTTCGTAACAGCCGAGCAGGACACCACCTCCAAGGCGCCGAGCGGGCCGGAAGTGCTGCGTGCGTCCATCCAACGCTGAGTAGTGTGCAATCGCTTCATCCGCACCGTCAAACCTCGCGTTTCCTCAAGCAAGAGGTCCCGGCCGCGCTAAGATAGCGCAGAGGAAACCTCGACGGCTAACATCTTCATCAGCTACCGCCGCGAAGATTCGGCAGCCTACGCAGGACGAATTAGCGATCACGTAGGTGCGCTCGTCGGTGCCGGGGCCGGCTTGCCGACTATGTTAACGAGGCAGTAGACCGTATTTCCGGATCCTAGAGTGACAATGAAGGTATTCTCAGGGAACGGGCACTGCGTTTGCGCCGTGTCTCGAGGGGTTTACTCATTGATGCGCCTTGATTCGCTTTCACTCGCGGCCTGAAATGTCCAATCTTCTCGCACCCGCCATCCTCGCCCAAGCCGCCGACCTTCAGCGCCAATTTCTCTCCGGCCGGCCCTTCCGGCACGTGGTGATCGAAAATTTCCTGCAACCTGAGTACTGCGCTGCCCTCTCCACCGAATTCCCTACCTTCGATACAGCGACGGCCCGCAACGAGCTTGGCCAGGTGGGCCGAAAGTCCGTGCATCCCAACCTCGCGCAGCTGGGGCCTTCCTACGTGCGCTTCGATCAGCTCTTGCAAAACGATGAATTCCTTAAATTCGTCAGCGCCATCACGTCGATCCCGAAGCTGTTGTACGATCCCGCTTACGTAGGTGGAGGGACACACGAAAACTGCAACGGCCAGGATCTGGATCCGCACATCGATTTCAACTATCACCCCGTCACGCGCTTGCACCG
>JBBSHP010000717.1:0-3551 GCA_038232555.1 Bryobacterales bacterium | reverse complement strand
GTACTGCTGGGAATCTTCCACCTCCCCAGCGTCCCGCCGTTTTTATCAAAGCGGACAGATCACGTGTGAATAGAACCGGACATATCACATACTAGCGACAATTGCCCTGATCCGAAGTTGACAAGTTCCCGAAATTGGCGTAATATAGAAATCGAGAGTCGGGGAGCTGCGTAGCGGACCCCGGCCTTCATTTTTTGGGTAGTACGACGAGCCCCCGCCCCCAGTAGTTCCCCCTCTGATCACAACGGAGTTTCGATTCGACGATGCGGAAGTCCTCGTGTCCCATTTTCCAAGTACAAAGCGCCCGATAGGACTCACGACCAGATCCGCCAATTGCAGTCCGGCAATGTTCTCACGCTTGGAGCGAACTCGAACGCCCGAGATCCGTCGCCGAATTTCCATGGCGCTCACGAAACGGGTGCCCTGCACGCAGAGATTCTCCCAAGCCAGCGCCAACTCTCTATCCAGTTCCGGACTCCGGCACTCCGCCACGATCTCGCCGCCGTTGGGCTGATCTCCGATTTCGAGCGCGAATCGCTCGACCAGTATTTCAAGGCTGAACATATAAGGGTCGAGTGCCGATACCCCATACCGATTCAGGTGCCCGTCTTTCTTAATCACACAGGCAATCACCTTGTAATCGAGCTCTGTCATGAGTTGGTTCAACCGCTCATAGCAAAGCTGGCGGAAGCCGACCTCCTGCATGCGCTCGAATCCATTGCGGTTGCGCGTCATGTCCGCCGTATGCAGGATCAGATTCTCATCCCCGAAGATCTCTCGCTTGAACGAACGTACTTTCTCTTCGACCACAGAGTCGGCATAGTGTTGCTCGACCAGGATGCCTCCGAGTACGAATACCGGGTAATAGGGATCGATCGTCGTCAGATTGCTGTGAGCCGGATTCGTCGAGAAATAGAATGGTAGCCATGTCAGGCGGCGGCATTCACCAGTTCAACCTAAAAGTCACTGTTGCTGCACAATGGCCGTTGAACTCCTCCTTCCACGCTTCATGCTATCGAGAAAAGGATAAGCGAATCTAAGCGATTTTAGAGAGGTGTTTTTTCTGATAGAGATCCCAAATCGCGCCGGCGAAACAGCCACACTCTTGGAATGCTCTGTGAATCGGGGCGAGTAGCGCCTTCGTGAGTTCCTGCCCGCCTGTTCTCAAGCGCACGTAGAGGAGTTCCCCTTTGAGTCCGCTTTTATATCCCAGCGTGCCCTCCGTGCAAATGGTGTGCAAATGCGCGGCGTACTACCAGCTGGAATCAGACGTCATAGGATGTCAAAGAAAGGGTCGCCACTTTGCACAGAATCATACACTTGGCTAGCGCGTGATACGATCCATCATATGGTGCTGCGAACTCGCATATGGTGCTGCGAACTCGAAAACCGTTGAACCTTCGGGTTCCGTGAGTTCGAATCTCACCCTCACCGCCAGAAACTAAAGAACTTATCCGGTTTTCGAATGCCCTTAAGTCCGACCGTCTAAACAGACCCGTGCAAATGCGGTCCAGAAAGTGCGGTGGGTCCTGCTTTCCGGCCTGGAGACAAAAGGCGTGAATGTTCAAGGTGATTGCTGCCTTCGAATGACCCAGACGACAGCATTGTCGTCCTCGAGCACACCGATTACTTCACTTGCAGAGCAGTGAATCTGCTTCACACGTAGGTGGGATTAACAGGTTCTCCGCGATTCCGATTCACGATTCGGCCAATTCCAAAGGGGCATCCAGCCCAAATGATCCTCGGATGAAGAACGTCTACTTTGATGCCTCAGGCGTAGCCATATCGAACATGTGGGAGGACAAAGCCGGCCTAATGGTCAAACGGATGCGCCAAATCGGAATGAACCGACTTCTTTACGGCAGGGACGCAGCCACCTCCGGGAACTTGCCAAAGGAAGCTCTGGAAAGATGGCATCAACTGCCACTGACCAGAGACGAGTTCCGCGCTATCGAAACCAACATCGCGCCAATACCTCCGAAACTGACCTAAGCGAGCCCGGGCGAACTGATTTGGCAATCCGGCGCTTTTACATCTCGACAAAACTTTTCCGCCAACGTGCCCCCCCTGTCGGGTAAGTGCCCGCCTTGCACGTTTTGCACTTCAGTGATACGCTGTCTAATTTCAAGGTCTCAGTTGTTTGGAGGTTCTCATGCGAAGGCTGTCTCTTGCCGTTCTTCTTCTCTGCGCGGTGTCCGGTGCCGCGTTTGCGCAAACCGCCGGAGCGATCACAGGCGAGGTCACCGACGCCAGCGGAGCAATTGTCGCAGATGCGGCTGTCACCATAGTAAGTGCCCAGACTAACGTCTCTCGGGACACCGTAACAAATTCCTCGGGGCTCTACAGCGTTCCTGAACTGCCGCCCGGCATTTACTCCGTAAAAGTCGTGATGCACGGCTTCGATACCCTCGTGAAGACGAACATCGAGATCCAGGTGCAGCAAACCGCCCGGGTGGATTTCCGCCTTAATTTAGGCCAATCTGTCCAGAGTATCCAGGTGGCCGCCAACGCTTCGCAATTAAATACTGAAAACGCCACGGTGGGCACTGTGATCGAGCAGGCGCGAATTACGGAATTGCCCCTTAATGGGCGCAACTTCTTCAGTTTGGTCGCATTGAGTCCAAACGTTACTTACGGATTCGTTCCACCTGCACAGGCTGCGGGGCGGCTCGGTGGTTCGCGCGGTTCTCTCACCATCGCCTTATCGGGATCGCGGGCGACCTGGCAAAACTACACGCTGGATGGCATCACGAATACCGATATCGATTTCAACACTTATATCCTTCAGCCCTCTGTGGACGCATTGCAGGAGTTCAAGGTGCAGTCCGGCATCTACCCGGCGGAATTCGGCCGGGAAGCCGGGCAGATTAACGTCTCAACTAAGTCAGGCTCTAACGCATACCATGGAACTCTGTTTGAATTTCTGCGCAACGAAAAGCTCGACGCCAAGGATTACGATTTCAATTCAGCCAACCGTAGCGCCACCAATCGTCCTCCCAAGAAGGCCCCGTATCGTCAGAATCAATACGGTTATACCTTAAGCGGACCAGTTCAAATTCCTAAGCTTTTCAATGGGACGAACCGGCTGTTTTTCATGTCGAACTACGAAGGTTTCAAGTCCCGCCGAACCATAACATCCTTAGGCACGGTACTCACGCCGGAAATGCGAACCGGCAATTTTTCTGCCATTCTCCCGCAATTTCCTTTGGCTGACCCGAACTCGCGCTCCGGCACTTATCCAAACATCACGCAGACCCTCTTTCCTAACAACATCATCCCGAAGGACCGTCTCAGCCCCGGCTCCCAGATTCTCTTAAGGTACATGCCGCTGCCAAATCAGCCAAGCACTCCCGGTCTGCCTTTCAACAACTACCAATACGGCTTGACGGTTCCGGTCGACAAGGATACCGTCACCGAGCGTATTGATTTTAATGAGAACTCGAAATCGCAGTGGTTCGGCCGCTACAGTTGGAACGAGGAGACCGGCTTCGCAGCCAATCCTTCGCTCGGTCTCAACGATGGAAACGTCCTATATACGCGCGCCAGCCAAT
>JBBSHP010000716.1:0-3558 GCA_038232555.1 Bryobacterales bacterium | reverse complement strand
TCCCGGTGAGGCATATTCTCATAGTGCACCGAAACTGGCCCGGGACGCGTTAAACTAAGAAGGAAATGGCAACAAAAACAGCGGCTCTGGCGGAGCCGGCCCCTTCCATTAAGACATGGGCAGGGCCAGTTGTACTGGGATGGCTTGTGCCGGGCGGGGGGCACTTCCTGCTAAAGAGAACCGGCCGGGGCGGTTTGATTCTGTTTTCGGTGGTATCGATGTTCCTGCTGGGTCTGATGATGCGCGGGGCAATGTTCCAACCGCAGACTGGCGACATTCTCACCATGGTCATCTATTGCGGCGGTTTTCTCGGAGACATTGCCTCCGGGCTGCTTTATATGATGGCCACCTGGTTCGGGTACAATCAGCCCGACATGGCTGGGCATGTGCACGATTATGGGACTAAATTTCTAGTGGCGGCCGGCCTCCTGAACATTTTGGGCATGGTAGACGCGTTTGAGATTGCTACCAGGAAAAAGAACTGATGCCCAAGATGAATCTTTCGCATTTCGAAGCGGCGGTGTTGTTCGCGTTGTTCACTTCAATTGTTATGGGCGTAATCACCAAGCGGACGGATGCCGAGCGAGTACGCTACGGTCTGCGCTGCTTCGGGTACTTCATGGTGGCGATGGTCGGGCTGGGCTGGCTGATGTACCTGGGGCACGGCTGATCCATGCACAAACTGCTTCTGGTCATTCTTGCTGGCGCAAGTCTTAGCGCCCAGCAGACGCCCGCGACTGAGGCCAAGAAAGATGTCGGTGACGATAAACGGGGCTACACCGACACTCCTGCCCTACCGGGTCAGCCCTGGAAAGTGCACGATGCCGCCCGTCCGCGCCCGCGCAAAGTTAAGCCTGGGCTACCGTTGCTGGCCGAGGCACCGCCGTCCGATGCCATCGTCCTGTTCGACGGGAAAGACTTATCGCAATGGACGGCCTCCACCCGGGACGGCGCCAAGCGGGATCCGCATTGGAAAATCGAGAACGGCTACATGGAAGTTGCTCCGCTCTCGGGCCGGCTGGTGACCAAACAGAAGTTTGGCAATTGCCAGCTCCATTTGGAGTGGATGATTCCGAAGGGAGTGGAAGGAGTCGGCCAGGGTCGTGGAAATAGCGGCGTGGAACTCATGCAGCGCTACGAGATTCAGGTTCTGGAATCCTCTGAGAATTTGACCTATGCCGACGGGCAAGCCGCTTCGATTTACGGCCAGTGGCCGCCCCTGGTCAACGTCTCTCAACCTCAAGGTGAATGGAACGTATACGATATTTTCTTCGAGGCGCCCAAGTCCGATGGCGACAAGGTGGCCACCCCAGGCTACGTGACCATCGTTCATAACGGCGTGCTCGTCCACCATCATCAGGCTATCCTCGGCAAAGCGGTTCACCGCCGCGTCGCGCAGTACACGCCCCACGCTGCCGAGGAGCCGCTGAGCTTGCAGGACCACGGGCAAATCGTGAGATATAGAAATATCTGGATCAGAAGACTGGGACCGTACGACCAACCATAAGCTCGCGAGCCGGCCAGTTCAATTCCCCATTGCGCTTGACGCTTGAGGAAATCCGTGGCGCCGGAATCGAGATCGTGAATCGCCAGCGAGCTGATACGATGGCGCGCCAGCTCTTCGATGGCGGCGCGGCGCAACCTGGGCGGCATGGCATTATCCGCCACCAAACGCGAACGGAACGTCCCAGGGATTCGGAGTAGCGCTAAGCCGCCAGGGGGGGTCCCGGGGCAGTTCGCGGGCTTCGCTGTAGAAGCGCAGTTCACTCACTCCGCAGTGCTCCGCGCTCGCCGCCGCCGTCAAAGAGGCAGGCGGACTTTGGAACTCGCTATCGGTTCGAAAAAGAAGCTACGGCGCTGAACCGGCTGCATAGACATGTCGAGCGCAGTGCGGAGCGATTCCCCCAAGCGCACCCCGAGAGCGGATTGCCACCCTGCCAGTACCTCGCGAGCGTGCTCCCAGCGACTCTTCATGAAGAAAGAAACGCACGTAGAAACTGAGCTTGCCGCCGGCTCGGACCCGCAAGCGGAAGCGCGGATGGATGCCCATGAAACGCCATTCGGCGCCATTGCCGGAAGGGACCACATCCTGATCGATTCGTGCATCCGCATTCGGATCCGCCATTTCCAACAGCAATCCTCCCAACGTCGTCCCAGGCTACCCGGCGGTTCGGGCCCGTCAGGCAGAACAATTTGGGCAGGCGGCGGATACGACGGCGGCTTGCAGGAGAAAGAAATCAGTCCGCAGAACAGCACCATCCAGACCAGAGGCTGAACCGGGATGGCGGGCGGGTTGATGGGTACATGGGTCACCGCTGTATATAAGAATACGCCTCTAGCTGGCGAGCAAGTAAGCTAAACTCGCAGAATGCCGGGGAGTGTGCGGGACACCTATATTGCTCAGTGAAACTGTTATCTTCCTGGGTCCAAGTCTGGCGCGGACGCGTGCGCGAGCGCTGCTGGATGTAGATTACCGGCCCCCCATCAAACGAGGCGACCTATCGGGAATGTTGGGCGATCCACCCCGCTTCATCGGCATCATCGATGGCGAATTCTTCCAGAGTCTCTCAGTATCAACGAAGGAGATTTTGCCCTTCTTGGAGGCCGGCGTAACCGTGTTGGGGGCCAGCAGTATGGGAGCTTTACGCGCGGTGGAGCTGGAGCGATATGGAATGATCGGCATCGGTCGCATCTTCCAACTGTTTCAGACCGGCGCCATCGACGCCGACGATGAAGTGGCTGTGAGCTATTGTCCGGAGACGTACGTTACATCCTCAGTGCCGCTCGTCAATTATCGTATTGCTCTGGCGGATGCTGGCGAGGCTGGCCTCATCAGCGAGGCTGGATCGAAGCGACTGATCGGCATCATGAAGCGGCTCTATTTCCCGGATCGCACCGAGAGAAAGTTTTGGCGTGAGGCGGAAGCGACGCTTTCGGGGAAAGAGCTCTGTGCCCTGCGAGAGTATTTTGAACGAGAGCGGCCGGATGCCAAAGCGGCAGACGCGGTGGAGTTGTTGGAGACCGTCCGGGACAGGCTAGCAACCCTGCACGTTCAAGCTCCGTTGACCGTCAAGCAGGAGTAAGGAGTCTCCATGAAAACACCGTTTGGCATTTGCCTACTGCTCGGTTCGAGCGTGTTCGGACAGACCGCTCCGGAAAAGCCCCTGGAGCGGACGTTTAATTTCAACCCTGGTGACAGTGTGCAGGCCATGCAGGAGATCGGGACCGCCGTTCACGGAATTGCTGCGCTGGAACGAATTGCAGCCAATGCCGAGCAGAAGTCGCTCACGGTTCAGGGAACCCCCGACCAGATCGCGCTAGTTGAGTGGCTGCTGAGAAACATCGACGCACCCGCAGAGTCCGGGGATTCACTCCCACGCAAATACGAGATGACGTCCGGTGCAGATCGTAACAGTGTGGTGAGCGTCTTCTACCTTCCGCACACGCCGACGGTCCAGAACCTTCAAGAAATCTCCACAATGGTCCGCACCGTTGGGGATATACGGCGGCTGTTCCTCTATCCCGAGCGAAAAGCAGTCGTGTTGCGGGCCACGCCTG
>JBBSHP010000715.1:0-3559 GCA_038232555.1 Bryobacterales bacterium | reverse complement strand
TAGATCAGACATCCGAGAAGTGGGGCCGGGCGGAGGGAAACCGTGTTCGCCGAAGTCCTTGGGCTGAATGACTTGTTGGACCCCCTCCACTCCCCGAAACATGTCCGGGAGGCGCGAGGCCAGTTCGGCGCGCTTCTGCTCATTGGTAATGTAGACCATCGCCGTCCCACCTTCGGGTATGGTCCAGGCGTCGCAGTCGGCTGACCCGCGAATCAGCCCGGCCATCTGAAGAATGGAGTTGGGCTGGATCAAACGCTTCGCAGTGGCGAAGCCGTGATCGGAGACTACCAGGACGGTAGCCTGCTCAAGCGTGCCCGTGTCCTTGAGTGTGTCGAGAATGCGCTGTACCTGTCGATCGGCCAGGCTGAGAGCCGTCTGCGCCGCAAGCGAACGAGCCCCGTAAGTGTGCTGCACGCTGTCGGTGGTCAGGAGATGAAAGAGCATGAGGTTGGGCCGGTGCTCGCGCAAGATGTGAATCACCGCTTCGGTCCAGATCTCGTCCCGCCAGGTAATGGGCGCCTTATTGAATCGCTGGATGTCGTCGAGCGTGACCGCCCCGCGCGCGGTCATCTCTTTGGGAATCAAGCTGGCAGCCTTGGGAATCTCGAAAAACGAATAGTCGATGCTGGGCGTGTCTTCGATCGCGACCCAATCCACTTCGGCGGTCTTGAGTCCTGCCTGGTGTGCCAGATCGTAGACGGTGGGGACCTGTACCAACTCCGCTTTCGGAACGGAAGCCTGGATCCGAACGGGCTTGCCGGGAATTCGCACTGGAAGACCGTTATATAGGACGCCGTGCCGGGAGGCATCCACACCCGTCACCATTGCAGTGTGATTGGGCCACGTCACGGTGGGATTGATGGGCAACATGCCATTGGCCGCGACCGCTCCTTCGCTGATCAAGCGGCGCAAGGTGGGGACAGCGGTTTTGGGATCGCGGAGGGCGTAATCGGGAAATCCGTCGATGCTAATCACGACAACCACGGGTGGCGCGGCGAGCAGGGCAGGACAGCAAAACAGTAGAGAAAGCAGAATGGGCTTCACTCTGATCATGATAGTCCGGGCTTAAGTACTACGCCACAAAGACACTGATGGATTTAATTAGTTTAAAAAACTTTTCGCCCCTAAATATTTCATTCGAAACCTCCTTATTGCTTGTTCTTCGCCGGCTGGAGCAGTATACTCAGAGCACGTTCGTCTTTGCTGCAGAGGGATCCTGCTTCACGTAACTTTGTAACTAGAAAAAATCTTGGAGGATTTTAAGGATGAAGAATCTCGTCTTGACTGGCGGGCTGTTTTTTGTGGTCTCGTCAGGTATTTTCGCCGCTCCTATAACGCCGTGTGGAACAGGCACTTTGGCCAGCTTTATTGCCTTGGGCGCCTGTTCCGTTGGCGATCTGCAGTTTTCGGGGTTCACGGCATTGCCCGTTCCTGCGGGGTCTGTTTCCTTGGCGCCCGCAGCAATCACGGTTAGTCCGACTGTGATGGGCGGACCTGGGCTGCTTTTCACGCTTAACGCCGTGTCAACTGTTTCTGTCCAGGAGGCCAAGCTTGGTTTTAATGTCGCGCCTCTGATGGGGGCAACCAACTTGATCAACGATAGTACTTTGACGCAAAACGGCGCAGTGATAAACGGCCTAAGCGGCGGTGTAACAGGCGTGGAGATGATCTGCGTTGGCGCTGCTTTTGTGGCCCCATCCGGCACTTGTCCAGCCGGGACCATGGCGTCTCGAAATCTGGGTACTTTCGCAGTTTCAGGTGTTGCGATGAACTCTGATCCCCTGGTTTTCGGGCCAACCAATCTGGCTGGCATTGTGGGTGATTTTTCCGCTGATGCCGGGGGCACTGGCAGTGCTTCCGTGACTAGTTTTGGCATTAATATTTCCGAAGTTGCTGGTCCGGCGGGTGCCGTCCCGGAGCCTGCGACTATTTTGCTGACCGGCTGCGCTCTTCTGGGGCTCGGATTCGGACGGCGTCTGTACTCCCGACGAACTGGACGTTCAAGCCGGCTCGTCTAATTTACCTGTTAAAGGAGCAAATACATGCACAAATTGAAACCACTATTGACTATCACTCTCGCCTCGCTGATGGTTTTCCCGCCAAGCACCTTTGCGGCCAGCCATCGCGAGGCGCCCATTACAGCGCTGGATCGAACGGCTGACATCACGGACTTTTTCTCGTTCGTCAGCTACGAGAACCCCAACAACGTCGTATTCATCATGAACGTCGATCCTCTGCTTGAGCCGGGGAATGGGCCTATCTACTTCCCGTTCGACGACAACATCCTGTACCAAATTAAAATTGACAACAACAATGACGCGGTCGAGGACATCGTGTTTAATATCCGGTTCCAGACTGAAATCCGCGCTCCCGCTCTGTTCCAGTCCTATGCGGGCGCGGGCGCCGGGATCAATGCCCCAGCCAATGCTCCCAATCCTCCGATTCCCAACCCCGTGGTCCCTCCAGCGATCACCGCGCTTGACGGGCCAGGGGCGGCAGGCCTCAACTTGCGCCAACGCTACACAGTCACCATGGTCAAGGGTGGGGTTTCTACGCCTCTGACCAACTCGACGGGCAATCCACTGTTTGTTGTGCCGACCAACGTTGGGCCGCGCACCATGCCCAATTACCCGGCTCTCGCGCAGCAAGGGATTTACAACCTCGGGAACGGTATTCGCTCGTTTGCCGGCACTGTGGATGATCCCTTCTACATCGACCTTGGCGCTGCTTTCGATACTCTAAACTTTCGGGTAGGGGCGGGTGGAGGCATACTCAGCCCGGCGCAAGATGCTGCCGACGGGACCAATACCGCATCGGACACCGTGTCGGGTTACAACGTGAACACGATCGCGATCGAGGTGCCTATCAGCATGCTGACCCGCACCGGGACGAAGGTTGCGGCAACCGACCCGGCTGCCACCATCGGTTCGTGGGTAACCACTTCGCGGCCGCGCATAACGATTCGGCGTTCTCCGGATCCTGTGCTGAACGCCGGTGAGTTCCGGCAGGTGCAGCGTATGGGCAATCCCCTTATCAACGAGTTACTCATTGGCGTGGGCTCTAAAGACTTGTGGAGCATGAGCCAACCAAAGGACGATTCTCAGTTCTCCGGCATGTTGCTGGACCCGCTGTTGGCGCGTGTGCTGAATGCCGCTTTTGGGATCGATGTCCCTAATCCTCCGCGGATGGATCTGCTACCGCTGGTCACATACGCTCCGCCCATCGCAGCTCCTAACACCCCTCCGGGCCCGGTGGCGGATCTACTGCGCTTGAACACGGGGGTTCCACCCACGGCAGCCGGATCACGCCGCCGCTTAGGCGCTCTGGCTGGCGACAACGCCGGCTATCCCAATGGTCGCCGCGTTTCGGATGACGTGACCGACATCTCGCTACGCGTGGTCGCAGGGGTGCTAAATCCCAGCTTCAACAAATCTCCGAACAACCGCTTAGGCGACGGCGTAAACACCAACGACGTGCCTTATCAGGAGACATTCCCCTTCGTGGCATTCGCGCAGAGCGGTCGCGATCGCCGTCACATCGATCCAGGCGAGGCTGGTTG
>JBBSHP010000714.1:0-3560 GCA_038232555.1 Bryobacterales bacterium | reverse complement strand
GACGATCCAGTTTCCGTGGGAGTCTTTATTGCCGGCCGCCGTCGGAACCACGATTATCTTCGCGGCGGCGCCACCCGCGCGATTTATGAACGTCTCCATAATCCCGGTGCCTTCCAGACGGCCACCACCCACGATGATCAGGGTTCCCTGGGGCGGACCGTATTCAGGTGCCGTTGCGTTCTGGGCGGACAGGAGGCCAGCCGAGAAGGCCAAAGCGGCCGCGGACAGGTAAATGGTGACAGGTGGAGTCATTTGAAAAGGGTACCCTGATTCTTTGGTTGAGACAGGAGCATGCACGTCTCGGAGGTGGATTCCGGCCGGTGATCGCTATCGAAGTCGCGCTTTCTTGCCGGCCTTCATCAACTCTACAAATTCGGCGATCCGTTGCGCACGCAGATCTGGGCTGCGCTTAGTCGCGTCAATCCACTGCACGTAGTTCTTGCGATAAAAGGTTGCGAGCCCGTCGAAGAACCGGGCCGCGTCCGGCTCGGCCGCGAGTGCGGCGACAATGTCGGCCGCCACAGTTTCGCTCTGTGGCCCCTCGGGCGTCAGTGCGACTGTGACCGAATCTCCCAACTGCACACCAGCTCCGCGGCGGCATGCTGGCCCGAGCGGTAAAAAGTATCCTTTGCTGAACTGCTCTAGTGCGCCTCTTACTGCCCAGCCGTTTATCGCGCCCCTGACGTGGTAACGCGCACGCAATCCCCAAACCTTCTCTGGATCGAACGGCAGGACCACGTAGACACGGCCCTTCTCCGTGCCCTCAAGTCTGGCTTGGAACGACCGCTCCGGAGTGTGCTTCGACTGCATGGTCATATAGTGCCATGCTGCGCGGCGTTGAGCCCGTTTGGGCGTAGTGGCCCAGGCCGGTGGCGTGAAAGGGAGAGCTGGCGACAACCTCCTATGACTATTGTGGATACAATAGCGGTTTGCCAAAGGCCCAACTACAGCAATGACGCCTGCAGCGCTGGGCCGCTACGAAGCGGTGATTGGCCTTGAAGTTCACGTGCAACTTGGCACTAAGACCAAAATCTTTTGCGGCTGTCCCACCACTTTCGGTGCGCCGCCCAACAGCAATGTTTGCCCGGTGTGCCTGGGGCTTCCTGGAGCGCTTCCGGTCTTGAACCGCGCCGCTATCGAAATGGCGGTGGAAGCCGCTCTTTCGCTGAGCTGCCAGGTGAACGCTTTCTCCCGGTTCGCGCGCAAGAATTACTTCTATCCCGATCTGCCGAAGGGCTACCAGATCTCTCAATACGATCAGCCCTTAGCCGAACATGGGGCCTTGGACATTGTCGTTGCCGGCAGCGCAAGCAAGCGCATTGGAGTCACCCGCGTCCACCTGGAAGACGACGCCGGCAAGAGTATCCACGATGGATTCAAAGACTCCGACCTCTACACCTACGTCGATCTAAACCGCTCCGGAACGCCGCTCATCGAAATCGTCAGCGAGCCGGATCTACGGTCTTCCGATGAGGCCCATGCCTACCTCACAGAGCTGAAGCAGGTGCTGCAGTACGTGGGCGTGTCGGAGTGCGACATGGAAAAAGGTCAGCTCCGGTGCGACGCGAATATTTCAGTGCGTGTGAAAGGAGCGGAGCAGTTCGGAACGAAAGCCGAAGTGAAAAACCTGAACTCCTTCCGGTTTGCCAAGGCCGCGCTCGACTACGAGATTACGCGACAGATCGGGGTCATTGAGAAGGGCGGAACGGTGGTGCAGGAGTCCCGGCTTTTCAATTCCGATACCGGCGAAACCGCCAGCATGCGAAGTAAGGAGCATGCTCACGATTACCGGTACTTCCCTGAGCCCGATCTGATCCCTTTGCGCCTTCCCCCCGAATGGGTGGCACGCGTCCAGCAAGAGATGCCCGAACTGCCTGGCGCCCGGCGCAGCCGCTTCATCGAAAGTTATGGCCTTCGTGAGTACGATGCACAGGTGTTGACGTCCACGCGCCCGGTCAGCGACTACTTTGAGCGGGTTGCCCAGGTTGCAGGCGATCCGCGCCTGGCAGCCAACTGGGTGCTCGGCGATCTGCTCGGTGCGTTGAAAGGCCAGCCCATTACGGAAGCTCCGGTCACCGCCGGGCATCTGGGAGAGCTAGTGGCGATAATCGCGTCCGGCGAGATATCCGGCAAGCTGGCCAAGGAGGTCTTCGCCCGCATGCTGGAAACGGGTGAGCCGGCCCGCGTGATCATGGAGCGGGAAGGGCTAAAACAGATCAGCGACACCGGTGCGCTCGGCCAGATCGTCGTGGACGTCATTGCCGCGAACCCCAAACAGGTGGAGCAATATAAGGCCGGCAAGGCCACCGTGATCGGATTTCTGGTCGGACAAGTAATGAAGGCCAGCAAAGGGCAAGCCAACCCGGCATCAGTGAACGACCTGCTCCGCGAGAAGTTAAAGTAACGGCTGGTATAATTATTCACAGCAGTGAATAAAAATGCTAAGGTGGGTGTCGTTGGCTTCCGCGGCTACAGCGGGGCGGAGCTCGTCCGCATCCTGGCGCGGCATCCCCATGTTCGCACTCTTCTGCTGGAGCACCGCTCGGATGCAAGCGGTCGTCCGGAGCCCTTAGGTACGAAAACGGCCGAACGGCTGCCGTGCTCGCCGGAGAGTGTTCGGTCCGGCCCGCTAGATCTGGTATTCCTGGCCACCCCTCCGGAGGTGTCCATGGAACTGGCGGCGGCCATGCTCCACGCGGGTGCGCGTGTGATCGATCTGAGCGGCGCGTTTCGTCTGGGCACGGCCGAAACGTACGCCCGCTGGTACAAAGAGTCTCACACGGCTCCCCATCTGCTCCAGGAAGCAGTGTATGGCCTGCCCGAATTATTGCGTGCGCAGATCGTGAAGGCGCGGTTGGTCGCAAACCCCGGCTGCTATCCCACGGCCGCGAACCTGGCAATCCAGCCGCTGGTGGATCGGGGAGTTGTAGACCTGCGGGCGGGCATCGTGTGCGACGCCAAGTCCGGGGTGAGCGGCGCTGGTCGGAAAGCGAGTCTTAAGACGAGCTTCTGCGAAGTCACCGAAAACTTCTCGGCCTATTCCGTACTCGATCATCGCCACGTTCCGGAGGTGCTCATCCACTCGAAACTGGAAGAAGCGCAGTTCAGCTTCACAGCGCAACTGCTGCCTATTGATCGTGGCATTCTCGAGACCATCTATTTCCGCGCGAAGCAGATCGGAAGCGCGGCCGAGTTGCTCGACATCTATCAACGCCGCTACCAGGGTGAGCCCTTTGTCAGGCTCTACAATCCAGGTGAAATGCCCGACCTGCAATCTGTACAGCGCACCAATTTCTGCGATATCGGAATGAAGCTGGACCCGGCTACGGGGCGCTGTGTCATCGTCAGCGTGATCGACAATCTGGTCAAAGGAGCTGCGGGCCAGGCCGTGCAGAATATGAATCTGATGCTCGGTTTCCGCGAGCAGGAGGCCCTGCTGTGAAGATTCTGATCAAGATGGGCGGCACTCTTCTGGATGAGGAGCCGTCCCGCCGCCGCCTTGCTGAGGAAATCGCCGCGCTGTCGTCGCGAGTTCACCAATGTGTCGTTGTGCATGGGGG
>JBBSHP010000713.1:0-3563 GCA_038232555.1 Bryobacterales bacterium | reverse complement strand
GCTGCCGCTCCCGTTTCCGCCGGGTTCCCATCGCCATGTCATATAGACGCTCAGAACATTTCCAACGTCACATGTTTTGAACGGGTGATCTTACTATTACCACGGGCTGCTAGACCAAAACGGAGCTCGCCGAAAGTGGTGGGAGAAAACATGTGGGTGGCAGTTAACCCGATATTCTGCTGGCGGTTGTTCTGCAAGGCCTGTTCCCCCACGATCAAGTCGCTGGGGGCGCGGCGCTGCCGGCTATATTGATAGCGCATGGCAAAGGTGTCCTTCTGAGTGGGGTTAAAGTCTACCCGCCCGCTGAAATCCGAATCCGGAAAGCGGGCTGGTTGGATCTGGGTATAGCAGTGGTCGCAGACGTTTGGATTGTTCGGCGGTCCCTTGGGAAAACGGTCCAGGATGCCTTGCAGGAAGGCCACGTCCTGCTGCAGGTTGGGATGATCTTCGGGATTGAGACAAAGCCGGCAGGTACCCACCTGCAGCCTCTCCCCCGGCAGGAAAATAAAGCGCGTGAGAGTGCTGTATTGCGCCAACTTGGTCTGCTCGAGGCTGTGGAACAGGAACAATTTGTTCTTGATTACCGGACCGCCGACGGTATAGCCGTATTGATTGCGCCGATAGCGCGGGCGGCGCGCCACTGGTGTTCCATCGGGCTTATTCCCAAAGGAATTGCTGAAGAACGAATTCGCGTTCAGTTTGTCGTTTTGCAGATACTCATACAAATCGCCGTGGAAGCGGTTCGTTCCCGATTTAGTCTCTACCAGGACCACCGCTCCGCCCGCGCGGCCAAACTCAGCCGAATAGGAATTGGTCAGGACCTGAAACTGCTTAATTGAGCTGATATTGACGTTCTGCCGGTTGGTGCCTTCCGAGGAGTCGTCATTGTTAACACCATCGATTTGAAACGACACCGACCTGCTTCCCGCGCCGTTGAAAGAAACGTAACTGCCGGATGAGAGGGTCGGATTATTCACGCCGCTGTACCCGCCGGTAGATTGAAAGCCGGGCAACTGTTCCACCAGGGACAGAATGTTACGGGATGACAGTGGGCGATCTTCGATGGTCTTCTCGTCCATAGTCGACTTGAGATCACCGCGCGATGTGTCGATCAGGGGACTCTCCGCCGTGACGGTTACCGCTGTATCTACCGACGCCGGCTTCAATTCAAAATCGACTTGGCGAGCTGAGCTTAGCTCCACTTGGGCAGCGCGGGCGACTGCGCCAAAACCCGCCGCTCGCGCTGTGACGTCAAAGCTGCCGACTGGCAGGAACGTGATCTGGAAGTAGCCGGATTTATTCGTCCTCGCCACGCGGATCAAGCCGGTGTCGTTGTTTTTGGCGGTCACTTCGGCGCCGGCGACAACGCCGCCGCTGGGGTCCGTGATGCGGCCTTCCAGCGTGCCCGTGACTGTTTGCGCGGGAAGTCGAAATAAGCACAGAACAAGGGTGGCCAGAGCTGCTTTCATAGCTCCTGAGTGTACACGGTCTGGTTGCTATCGGCTTGGTGTGCTGCGCCCCGGTTCTGTGACCCTTTCCACTGCGGCACTAGCGCAATTACCTACCCTAGACCAGAGTGATTCGATCAGAGAGCTGATGCAGCGCATTCATAAGCTTGAGAAGCGGGTGTGTGAACTGGAAGCTTCGAAAACCCCCTCAGATGTGCTGGCAGCTCCGGTGCGGGAGACCCCGGGAAAGGCCGCGCTGCCCATGAATCATCCGGAACACACAGTATCCGGCAGCGCCCAACTGGAAGGTGCCTACCCCTCCTTGCGGCTAGCCGGTTTCAGCGACGTCAACTTCGCGGCCACCGATCGGCCAGGCAATACGAGCCGCTTCAGTAAAGGCCAATATATTCTGCACATGAGCTCGGCGCTGTCTCCCAGGGTGAATTTCTTCGGCGTTGAGTCTGACGGCCCGTTCCGACGCGGGCACTGGATTCCCCCGGCTATCGCGCAGTATGTTTCCATGGTGGTTGTGAGACCCGAGCGCTGGCGTACCTTGGCAATTGCGGCCGGATGCAGTCTGGTCCTCCTACTGCTGTGGATCAATCGGCCTGCAGGGTCCCCGTTCTCCCGCATCGCCGATCCACCCGGAATTCTGCGCGAAATACGCCAGCTTCGCGAGCTGGTCACAATACGCTACAGCATTCAAAAAGTTGCCGGCCTTACCGAAAACAAGATCCCTTTAGGATCTGAATCCATCCTGCTCATCGTCCAAGCTCGCGTGCATGCTGGTATTGACCTGAGCGAATTGCGAGATCAGGATATCCGAGTGACCCGCGATGGGCACGTCGAAATAAAACTTCCCCGCCCCAAAATTCTGCACACCGATCTCGATGAAAAGAACACGCGCGTTTGGGATCGTTCCAAAACGTGGTGGACTCCCTGGGTGCCCTACGACATGGATCTAGAGAAGAAGGCGCGCATTGCCGCGTTGTCGAGCGTGGAGAAAGAAGCAGTCGATATGGGCATCCTTTTGGACGCGCAAGTGAGCGCCCAGAATGCCATCCGTGCGCTATTGCGGCCCTTGGGATTCCAGGAAGTTACCTTTCGCGCAAACCAGAGCTGATTTCATTGCTGCTCATTAATGATACAAAGTACCGCCTGCCTGCACTTTCCTATTTACAAGGCGGAACAAATACGGCAAACTTGTTTGCTTAAGGGACTCTCATGGTACGTCCAAGAAGCAGCCGAAACTATGGGAGTGAACTTAGCGTCTTGCTTGACGTGAGGGTTTGACAGTATTTTGTTGCGACCTTGTAGTCGGTCTGATCGAAAACGGGCGACTTATGGACATCTTTGGCGATCGAAAGTTTGTAGAGGTTCCGGGCGGTAAGACTCATGAGCTGCCGCCGCTCCTGGTGCACGGGAATCCCGGCGTCAAACGCATGGAGCGCGTCATGAACATGGCCAGCAACATTGTCGAAAGCGAAGACATGTTGGTGGATGTCCCCTGTGACGCTCTGGTCAGCGAAGCGGAAACCGATCGGCGAAAAATGGACCTTGCTATCAACTTGGCCAATCAATACTTCGGCTTGATGAAACACTGGCGCTGGGGCGATAGCATTCTGGAGTGGATTCGCCAATGCGAGATCACCTTCGGCACCCGCATGGAACTCCGTAACCTGCTTCGCAATGACGTCTGGCCGCATGCCGGCCGCAGCAGCTTCGTTACGCTGCTCGGAGACAAGCACCTCGGCGAAACTGGCATAGATATCGAAAAGGCAGTCGGGCTGCGTCTCACGTTCCGTCAACCGCCTCCCATCGCATGCTTCTCAGACCAGTTCCTGTTTTACCTGAACTCCTCGATCGCGAACACTGCCTACCAGACCTGGTCGCACATGACACCGGCGCCGATCGCCTGTCTTCCACCCGAGCGTTTCAGTTTCGATGTGGTTCAGATGTCGCTGCAATAGACGCTGGATCGACCGCTGTAGCGGGCATAGACCTACTTTCGTCCGGCTACGTCCACTAGTGTTCGGTAAATCATCTCGGTCCCGCTGCGAAGCGACTCGATACTTACCCGTGCGTCGTTCCCGTGCATGCGTGTGAGATCCTCCG
>JBBSHP010000712.1:0-3565 GCA_038232555.1 Bryobacterales bacterium | reverse complement strand
TACCTGCGATCGGCGGATCCGAAAGAATTATTGGTCCTGGAAGGCTCCGCGCACGCTCAGAACATCTTTGGGACGGACCAGGGCGAGCGGCTGATGGAAGCGATCCAGCGATTTCTTTCCTCGCCCTAAACGCCCGCCCATCAATGGACCGGCAGGTTGGGCAATTTGGAAGGGAGAATGCCCCGATCTTCCAACACCTGACTGAGTTGTTCAGCAGCCTGGTCCGGTGTCTCCAAAAGCGAAGCGTCGAGGTCCACGAACCGCTCCGTGGAGACCAGCGCCTGGGCCCGTTCTCGTTCCGTTTCATACAAGAAGTCGGCGGAACAGATTGTGATGAGCCCGGCTGCAATGACGTTTTGAGCAAGCTCCAACAGGACACTGCCATCTGTTTGCGCCGCAACCACGTGGGTGAGATACCCGCGATCAAAAAGCTTGCGTTCTACGGCATAGGCGAGGTTCGCCCCTCCATTCAACCAAATCAACACCGGAGAATGGCCGATGCGCGATTGGCGCTCCTCTGGAGAGATGCGGTCCAGATGCGAGACGTCCTGCCCTGGAGCGCTATCCGAAATTCTCGGGTCGCGTCCGGTGATCATTCCAGCCGCCACGGTCTCGTTCGAGACTGGATCGATCAACACGAAACTTCCCGTGGCGCGGTTGCGCCGGTAAGGGTCGACGAACAGCGGCGAATGCGTGTCGATGACCACCGCGCCGATCTCGTTGAGATTTAATTCGAAGGCCGGGTGCCGCTCCATGGTGTTGACGTCTACGCGGTAACGAATTGAGCGGACTTGAGCTTTAACCTGCTGTGTCGTGTGCTTGATGATGAAGCTCCTGCGCAGGTCCAGCGGTTTGTTCCCCATCCAAACCAGGCGCGCATCGATGCAGCGCGTGACTTGGGGTGAATGGGACGGGGGAACCAGCATGTTCCCGCGGCTGACGTCGACTTCGTCTTCCAGGCAAACCGTTATCGACATGGGCGGGAACGCCCGCGTCAGGTCGCCATCGTAGGTTGTGATCGACTTGACATGAGAGGTGCGGCCGGAAGGCAGAACCATCACCTGATCCCCAGCTCGCAGCACCCCCGAAGCTAACTGACCAGCATACCCCCGGAAATCCTGGTTTGGCCGCAAGACCATCTGGACCGGAAAGCGCATCTCAGATAAATTCCGGTCGCTGGCGATGTGGACGGTCTCCAGGTGATGCAGCAAGCTGGCGCCATCGAACCATGGCATCCGCTCGCTTTTCAGCACGATGTTGTCGCCAAGCAGAGCACTGACGGGAACGAAGTACAAATCCGGAACCTGCAGTTGGGCCGCGAATTGCCGGAAGTCATCGCAAATGCGTTCGAAAACTTCTTGACTGTAGCCAACCAGATCCATCTTGTTCACCGCGACCACGACGTGATGGATGCCCAATAGCGAAGCGATAAAAGCGTGGCGGCGGGATTGGGCCAGAACTCCATTGCGGGCGTCTACGAGGATAATCGCCAGATTGGCCGTGGATGCGCCCGTGGCCATGTTTCGGGTGTATTGCTCGTGCCCCGGAGTGTCGGCGATAATGAACTTCCGCCTCGGCGTGGAAAAATACCGGTATGCGACGTCGATCGTGATCCCTTGTTCCCGTTCCGCGCGCAGGCCGTCAGTGAGTAGGGCAAAATCGATGGCTCCGGCCGACTGGTTCACGGTGGCCTTGGTAATCGACGCGAGTTGGTCCTCGTAAACGCCTTTGGAGTCATACAACAGACGGCCGATGAGAGTCGATTTGCCGTCGTCAACGCTGCCGGCGGTGGTAAACCGCAGTAGATCTTTTTCTTCGTGCTGGCGTAGAAAGGTTTCGATGTCCCCGGCAAACAGTTCCGCGGTCGGTGACGACACCTAAAAGTAACCCTCTCTTTTCTTGATCTCCATCGACCCTTCCTGATCGAAATCGATCACTCGATTTTCTCTCTCCGATCGCCGGAACAACATCATTTCTTCGATGATCTTGGGCAAGGTATCCGCCTCGGAACGGATCGCCCCCGTACACGGGCTGCAGCCCAGAGAACGCATTCTGCACATCACCATCTCTTTGCGCTCGCCAGGCATGAGCGGGATGTCCTGTTCCACGGGAATCAGACTGTTCTTGCGGACCACCATCTCGCGCTCTTTAGCGAAATACAGCGGTACGATCGGGATGTTCTCCAGATGGATATACTGCCAGACATCGAGTTCCGTCCAATTCGAGAGCGGGAAAACGCGTATGCTCTCGCCAGGGTTCAGTCTGGAGTTGAAGATGTTCCACAACTCGGGGCGTTGGTTTTTCGGATCCCATTGACCGTGCGGGTCTCGGAAAGAGTACACCCGCTCCTTCGCGCGGGACTTTTCCTCGTCGCGTCGGGCCCCTCCCATTGCAGCGTCGAATCCACCCTCCGCCAAAGCATCCAGCAACGCCCGGGTCTTCAACAGGCCACAGCACTTTTGCGTTCCGAGCACGAATGGGTTGGCTCCGGCTTCGATCGCGCCCCGGTTCGTGTGAACGATCAGCTTAACGCCAAGCTCCGCGCAAAAGCGGTCGCGAAACTCGATCATCTCCTTGAATTTGTAAGTGGTGTCCACATGCAGGAGCGGGAATGGGATGCGCCCCGGATAGAAAGCCTTTTGCGCCAACCGGACCATTACAGAGGAATCCTTGCCAATGGAATACAGCATCACTGGCTTTTGGAACTCAGCCGCGACCTCGCGCAGGATGTGAATGCTTTCCGCTTCAAGCATCCGAAGATGCGTTAGGGTTAGACCTTCCATACCACCTATTGTCTCGCGAAACACATCTCGCGAATTTTTTCCAGTATTGCGTAGGGCCGGGAGACGTTCCCGGATATCCCGCTACCGAGTTGCACGCGCGGTTTATTGTCACCGTGGAAATCGGAGCCACCCGTTGCGATCAGATCAAACCGGCGAGCTAAATCGAGATAGATCGCGGAATGCTCGGGCGTGTGCTCACTATGGTAGACTTCGATGCCTGTCAAACCGGTGTCCCTCAACTTCCGCACTAGGTTTTCCAGATCGATTCCTTGTTGCGGCAGCCGCACTGGATGGGCCAACGAAGCGAATCCGCCGCCCTCGCAAATCCGACGGATGCCCTCCTCCAGCGACGGTTCATCCCGTTCCACCGATGCCTTCGCATCGTCCGCCAAATACACGTCGAATGCGTCTTGCACTGTGGCAACGTATCCCTTGTCGCAAAGAACCTTGGCGAAATGGGGGCGGCCCACTTGGGTTCGGCCATAAACCTCCGCGTCTTCGAGCGCGATCTCGACCCCCAATTGTCGCAGCTTCGCTACTAGATCCAAATTTCTTTGCCGCCGGCTGGCCTGTTGGCTCTCCAGCCAATGGCGAAAGTCCGGCGACGGAGCCGAACGGATGAAGTACCCAAGCACGTGCACGGACCGTTCCCGCTTGTTACTGTTCTTCTGGGCCTCCGGACGGGTGCTTAACTCCACGGCGCAAACCAACTCAAGACCGGCCTCGGCCGCAAACGGGCCGGCCGCGTCATAACCAGCCAGCGTGTCATGATCGGCAATACC
>JBBSHP010000711.1:0-3568 GCA_038232555.1 Bryobacterales bacterium | reverse complement strand
TTTGTCGCCGGGATTCAAGAAGCCCATCGACATGGTCCGCACTCCGTATTTTTCGATGGGCTGGATGCGTTCGCCGATCGCATGCGGGGTCGCTCGCACCCCCATCATCAAAGGAACGTTAGGCCCATAAACATCCGCATCCAGCAGGCCGGTCTTGTATCCTAACTTCGCAAGCGAGACCGCCAGATTGACGGACACGGTGGTCTTGCCGACGCCGCCTTTTCCCGATCCTACCGCGATCAGATTCTTCACCCCGGGAATCGGTGGCTTTGGTTGGTCGCCGGTTGGCGCTTGTGGACCCATTAATTCGATCTTAGGCTATAGTCCCACTCCGCTGCCGCGCGCTCGCGAATCCGTGGCACGTCCACCTCGAGCAGAAACCCCTGACGCGCCATCTGTTGCGCCGCGCTGGTGATCTTTTCCAGGTAATCGCGCTTGCTCGGGTAGCGCTCCTCCAGCGATCGGCGCGGATCTTTAAGACGTTGCGCTTCCGCTTTGGTGCGAGGAAAAGGAATCCAGGATCCCACCATGCTGTACAGTTCATCGGGCGCGCCAATGTCGGCGCTACGCAGATTCCAGCCCGTGTAGGTTGCCAATGGCACCGTGATCGCTGGCATCCGAATCCCGGATGTTTCATTGCCGTCCTGATCCACTTGCGGTACCAGCGTTGGATAGGGCGCGCCCACCTTAGGCGGCGTGCTGCTCCAATCCAGCCGGTACGCTTCCTTCTTATGCTGCGGTACGTGGACGTTCGGAATGTGTGGAAAAGCTAGACCGCCCAGCGGCACCAGTTGATCGTTGCCGATGCGCGGGTACTGCGACGCAGGCGGCTCCTGCCCGTCTTTCAACCAGGCTTGCATAGCCATCAGAAGCGCGCGCATGGCCGGGCGGTAGTCGTTGGTGTCGGCCAGATTCTGCGCCTCTAATTTGCGAGGCGGCACCGAGCCCGCTCCATGCTGCGAACCCGCAAAGAAGTAGATACGCTCGTCCTTTCCGGGCGCCACATCGGACTTGCCGTCCTCTGAGGTGTGGATCAGTGACGCTGCCCGGCCCCAGTATTCATAAGAGCCATTGCTGAGAAAAATCTTGGGGACCACGTGGGCGGCTTCCGCGCGCGCCAGCAATCCGTCTTGCTCGTTGAATGGAGGAATGTCCGTGGGATAAAGCACGTTCAGGAACGGATGCCCGTCGCGCGATGGTTGCGCAAAGCGGAAGTTGAAACTTCCCTGCCCTGCCCCTCCGACGTGCGCCCAAACGCCATCGAATACGCGCCGGCTCTGCTCGTCCTCATTGAATCCGTCCTTCAAGAAGGTCCGCAGAAACCGTCCGCTTTGCGATACGCCGAATCCCAGTGCCCGCTTCATGTACTTGCGCTGATCGCCCAGCAGCGTCGGTGCGCCCCCATATTTCAGGAACGACACCAGATCGCGCACCGCCGCCGGCCCCAGTCCCACCAGCACCGGGTTCTTGGCCTGATAAATCGCTTCATAAATCTTGCCCGGCTCGAATCCGGATTCCATTTCGATTTCAGTCGATCCCGCGAATTTCCACTTACTGCGCGGAATCACCTGACGTTCGCTGGTCACCTTATCGCGAACGCTCAACTGTGTGCCGGCCGCATTCGGATCGGAAACCTCATAGGCCTGGAGAAAGCGATCTCCCAGGGGCATGCGCGTCACCCGCTTGTCTCCCACCCATTCCGACATCACCAGCCCGTGGATGGGTTGGCCGTGATCGCTTGCGAGCGGTGCCGTCAGACCCAGGAACTTCGACGACGCGGGCACGTCGAACTCCCAGCCCACCCACACCAGCGTGAAACCTTGCTGCAACAGGAAGCCATCCCCGAACTCTTTCGTATCTTTCGGATCTGGTGAAGGGACGGCGTAGTCGAACATGCTGAGCAGTCCCTTACCGCCCCGATTCGAAATCTCCACCAGCGCCGTTCCATTGCTCTTGGCCGGGTCGCGCGGTTTCAGGATGTAGAGGTCTGCGGAAAACTCCACCTGACCACCTTCGTTACGCTGAGCCAGATCGATATCGGCGATCACGCGGTTGGCTGCAAGTTTTGGATCCACTGCGAAGTAAACCTTGGCTGCTACGCGTTCGTAAGCGCCCGCGCTGCCCTGGGGAGCTCCTTCGAGCACGTCGCCACGGTCCACCAGTTCAATGCGAGTCACCGCACCGAAGCTACTGGCTACCACGCTGAGAAACAGAATCGCGAAACGTCGGCGCATTGCGTTCATTTTAAGCTATCGAACCAACTCCAGCGCACGCCGGAACAGAGGCTCGAACTCCTCCCCGGCGCCTTGTTCTTTAGCTTTGCGAACCGCCGCATCGGCAGCCGCTCGTTGGCAGCCGAGGTTGATCAACGCCGAGAGGACGTCCTGTTCGACGATTCCCAGAGCGGCGCCGGCCGGCTTACCGGTCATGGCTGCAGGAGCACCGCCCCCCACCGTGTCGAGTTTCTCTTTCAACTCCAGGATCATGCGCTCTGCGGTCTTCTTACCAACACCCGGAATACGCACCAGTTTCTGCACTTCGCCCTGCCGAATGGCAGTCACCAGATCGGACGTGGGCAGGCCCGACAGTACCGTGATTGCCAGCTTCGGGCCAATGCCGCTGATGGAGATCAGCTTCTCGAAAATGGTCTTTTCATCTTCGGTGCTGAAGCCGAACAGCAGCAGAGCATCTTCGCGCACGTGGGTGTGGATGCGGAGCTTGACCTCTGAGCCCGGATCCGACAGAGCTGAGAACGTGGACACCGGGATCTGCACGTCGTAACCCACGCCGGCGACGTCGACGATGGCTTGGTTAGGATGCTTTTCGAGCAAAGTGCCGCGCAGGAACGCGATCATCAGGGTACATTAGCACATGGCCCGGCGACGCTTCTTTGTCGATGAAATCCTCAGCGGCCGCGCGCAGATTGCGGGCGATACAGCGCACCATCTCACGCGCGTTCTGCGGGTGGAACCGGGGCAGAGCTTTGAGCTCTCCGACAACCGCAATCTGTATCTGGCGGAAATAGACTCTGTCCGGAAGGACCTGGTATCGTTCGTGATTCGCGAACAACTCGAACGGGCGTTACCGGTTGTTCGCGTAACTCTGCTGGCATCTTTGATCCGGTTCGAGCGCTTCGAATGGCTGGTCGAGAAGGCGACGGAGCTGGGCGTCCAAGTCATCGTACCGGTTCAGTCCGAACGCAGCGAGAAAGGACTGGATCGGGCCGCTGAGAAGCGGGTCACCCGCTGGCGCAAGATCGCACGCGAAGCCAGTGAGCAATCCCGGCGCGACCGGCTGCCGGAGATCAGTCCAGTGTTGTCATTTGCGGCGGCGCTCGCGTTGGAAGCCGACCACCGGCTGGTGCTCGACGAGGCCGAGCAGACTAAGCCGATCGCCTCAGCGCTACCGTGCATGCGCGCTCAGCACGATCAGGTGGCGCTCCTGGTTGGTCCCGAAGGCGGGTGGACGGACCGCGAGCGTTCGGCCTTCTCCACACAGGGGTGGATCGGGGTGGGATTTGGCAGCACGATTTTGCGATCGGAGACCGCGGCCATCGCGGGCATCGCGG
>JBBSHP010000710.1:0-3568 GCA_038232555.1 Bryobacterales bacterium | reverse complement strand
CTTCGGCCGGATTTCATCAGTACGACGCCCGGCTGGAAGACTACTCAAAGAACGGTGTGCAGCAGCAGATCGCGGCAGCGCGGCACTTCGAATCTGAGTTTATTAAGCAGCCCAAAAGCGACGACCGCGATATGATCCTGAGTAAGATCCGCGCGGACTTGCTCACTCTGGAAAGTATTCGCCCCTGGCAGAACAATCCCGACGTTTATTCCAGTGGGATCAGTAGTAGTGTTTTCACGATCATGAGCCGTAATTTCGCATCTCAGGAAGATCGGCTCAGGTCGGTGATCGCGCGCGAGCGCTCTATGCCTCAAGTCTTTGATGCAGCGCGGGCAAACCTCCAGAATCCCCCCCGCATTTATACAGAAATTGCGCTGGAACAGTTACCCGGTATCGTTTCCTTTTTCCAAAAGGACGTTCCCGCCGCGTTCAATAAAGTCACGGATAAGAAAGAACTGGCCGACTTCACTCGATCCAATCAAGCGGTCATCGGCGCCCTGAATCGTTACCAGAACTTCCTGAAGAACGACCTGCTTCCGCGGTCAAAAGGCAGCTTCCCGATCGGGGCTGAGAACTACCGCAGGAAGCTACTGTTCGAAGAAATGGTGGACACTCCGATTGACGAGTTGCTGAAGATCGGCTTCGCCAACCTGCGGGAGAATCAGGCCTCTTTCCGGCGCGTCGCTTCACAAGTAGATGCCAAACGTACACCCGCCGACATTTTGCATGAACTGGAGCAGGACCATCCCACGGCCACCAACCTACTGCAAACATTTCGGGATATCCTGGGCGGCCTTCGCGATTTTATCGTGCAGCACAACATCGTGGACATCCCGTCGCCTGTGTCTCCCATTCTGGAAGAGACCCCCCCGTTCATGAGGGCGCTGACGTTCGCATCCATGGACACGCCTGGCCCGTACGAGAAGGTGGCCAAGGAGGCCTTCTTCAATGTCACCTTGGCTGAGCCCGCTTGGAGCCCGCAAAAGGTGGAGGAACACATGCAGTCCTTCAACCGCGGCACAATCGTCAGCACGGCCATTCACGAAGCATACCCGGGCCACTACGTGCAGTTTTTGTGGGTGCAGCAGGCTCCGTCCAAAGTGCGCAAACTGCTGGGCGCGAATTCCAACGCCGAGGGGTGGGCGCACTACTGCGAGCAGATGATGCTGGACCAAGGCTACGGCAACAACGATCCGAAACTGCGGCTGGGTCAGCTCCAGGACGCACTGTTACGCAATGCCCGCTACATCGTCGGCATTCAGATGCATACGGGAAAAATGACCTTCGATCAGGGCGTGGAGTTCTTCATCAAAGAGGGCTATCAGGTCAGAGCCACAGCGGAGCGCGAAACCAAGCGCGGCACGTCGGATCCCACCTATCTGGTCTACACGCTGGGCAAGCTGGAAATCTTGAAGCTGCGCGAAGATTACCGCAAGCTGCGTGGAAGCCAATTCAACCTACGCCAATTCCATGACGACTTTCTGAAGCAGGGGTTTCCGCCCATCCGGATCATCCGTCGCGCCATGCTCGGTAACGATTCGCCCGTGCTGTAGCAAGACCTACTTGGTCAGGAACGGCCAGTGCGGGATGAGGTGAAATCCAAAACGCAGAACTGCAGCCGCGACTCCGGCAGCCGCCACCACCAGCACTCCCAGCAATATCAGCAGGATCATGCCCCACGGCAGCGATTTGCCTTCACGCCTTAACACCATGAGGTAACCCGCAAATACGCCGACGAAATACAGCAGCGTCATCGGCACAGCGAACAACATCAGGTTGAACATGTCGGGCGTGGGAGTGACAATGGCCGCAATAATAACGATCGCGAGAATTGCGTAACGCGAATGCTTGATCAAGAAACGCGGTGACGCCAACCGGAGCACGGTGAGGAAGAAGATCAGCACCGGCATCTGGAATACCAGGCCCACTCCGAGCGTTACGTTGACGAACAGATCGAAGTATTCGGTAATGGTGACGACCGGCTGAACGTTGTTCATCATGCCGATGCCGAGCAGGAACTCCAGCCCGAACCGGAATGCCAGGAAATAGGCGAACAGCCCGCCGCCGATAAACAGACCCGCCGTGACTAAGATGAACGGCGTGGCCCATCTGCGTTCTTTCTTGTATAAACCGGGAGCGATAAATGCCCAGACCTGATAAAGAATCCACGGGGAAGCGATAAAGACCGAGCACAACAAAGGCAGCTTTACCCAGATGATGGAGAAGCCCTCCATGGGGGTGATCATGGCCAGCCGCGGCGGCTCGACATGCAGATGCTTCAGGGCAGTAATGGCTGGCTCGCTCACGATGTCCCAGAGCTTACCCGCGAAAACCAGCGCGAACACGAAGGCCGCCGCCAGGCCCATTAAGATCCGGATGATGCGGGTGCGGAGTTCCTCCAGATGTTCAAGGAACGACATCCGCAGCATGCCCTGATCGTCCTCATCATCGTCGTCATCGTCAAACAGCGACGGAACGGAAGGAGGAGGCGGCTTGATCGGGCCGCCGGCTGGAAGAACGGTGACGGACGAAGCAGCGGGCGCGGCAGGTTGGGGAGCTACGACCGATGTGGAAGCGGGCGGACTATAAACGAACGGGTCCTGATAGGGCGCGGTCTCCACACTGGGGACATCGTTATCGTGCGTCACGTGGGACTCCGCAGGCGGCACTCCAGCGCTGGGAGGGCCGCCTCCCTGCTTCTCTTCGTCCATAATTATCGAACTGCTTTGAAGCTGTATTGGTCCTAGCTGTTGACCGGAGCGACTGCGGAATGGTCGCCCTGCGTGTGCGCGTCGGCCTTCGGTGATTCAGGTGTTGCTGTTTCACCAACTGGCGTGTGCGGCATCCGGGGAACGGTTCCGTTCGCTACGGTCTCGTGAGAGGCCGGGGTTTCGGCGCCCTGAGGTGCGGGTTCGCTTACTGTGGTCGGATATGAGGCAGTGGATTCATAAGACTCGGTTCCATAAGCGCCCGAATCATGATAAGGGGAATCGTAGTGAGACTCGATGTGATTGTTGATCTCACTGGTATAGCTGTGAGTAACTTCTTTGATTGATTCGCTTTCCTTTTCCAGCTCTTTCATGTGGTGATCGAATGTAGACTTGAGTTCGCTCTGAGCACGGCGAAACTCCGTGATCGCTTTTCCGATCGTCTTGCCTAACTCCGGCAATTTCTTAGGGCCAAAGAGAACAAGGGCGACCAGGAAAATGATGACCATCTCCTGTACACCGACGGGACCCATTTAACTTATATTCCTCCAGACACTCTCATGATAGCAGGTGGATCGATGACGCCGGCGGGCTGCCTATTTCGTTCAAAGTCGAAACACTATCCGTGAATCAACAGTCAAACCACTTCACGCCGTTGAACAACACGTCGTGCTGGACATCGGAAAACAGTTACTGTCCAACTTATCCGGCTGAACTCCTTAAAAGATCTAATGTTTCTACAATCGTTTGTCTTAACACTGTTGACGATTTGCCTCGTAGGCTGTGCCGGCAACGCCCAGTCGAATCGAGGTGCGGATCAAAAGCCGTCCGATGGCCCCGCGAAAAGCGATAACCTGCCT
>JBBSHP010000709.1:0-3572 GCA_038232555.1 Bryobacterales bacterium | reverse complement strand
TCGACGTGCCGCAGATCGTCACCAGGCGTGTATGAGCGGTATTCGGCGAACTCCTGACTGCAGCCGAACTCCGGCGAGCGGTGCAGACCGGAGATGAACCCGTCGACCACCGTCTTGGCAACCAGGCCCAGGTCGGAGATGCCTGCGAGAACCGCGGGATCTAGAAAGCGCTGCAACATTAATGGTCCATCCACTGGGATGGCGCGATCCTGCGCACGTTCCCAGGTCCTTCCAGCCGGTAGCCGAGCCGTTCGATCTCTGGACTCTCCCGCCGCAAATAGGTTTGGTAGATGCCTGCGAGCGAATCCCGCTTGGTCGCAAATACTACTAGTTCCGGATTTCGGACCTCCAGAAACTCGCGGACGGCCTGGAACACTCCATTGAAAATCTGAAAAAACGCGTGCAGTGCCTGGCGAACCTCACCTCTCTCGACATCGAAAGAAATGTTCCAGGCTGTTCCCGATTCTGCCTGCTCAAACAGCACCTCGACAGCAATCGATTCGACTGAGAAGCTGGCCGTCGAGCACCTAGGTCCAGACAGGTTCCAGGTGAGGTTCACAGTCGAATAAAATGATTCAGCAATAAACTCAGCAAAGGAGGCCATGGGACATCTCGGTTCAGCGGCGCTTACGTCTTGGGCGCCGGTACTGCCTCGAGCAGGCGCTTCAGGATTGCGTCCGTATCCAGGCGCTCCGATTCTGCGTGGAAGTTCAGCAAAATGCGATGGCGTAGGATCGGCGTCGCCAGCGTTCGAACATCCTCGTAGGACACGTGGTATCGCTTATGCATGAGCGCGCGGGCCTTGGATGCTAAGACGATGAACTGAGCGGCGCGCACGCTAGCGCCAAAGTTCACGTACTTCTTGACGAAGTCCGGCGCGGCGGAATCGTTCGGCCTGGTTGCACGAACCACATCGACGGCATAGCGCGCTACCGAATCCGCGATCGGGACCATGCGGACCAGTTGCTGAAAATCCAGAATCTCTTCGGCATTGGTGACGGTCTCAGCTTTGGCCCGGGTAGTCGTGGTGGTCAGATCCACTACCTTCACCTCATCCGGCGCCGACAGATAATCTAATACGGTGTTGAACAAAAACCGGTCGAGCTGCGCTTCCGGCAGCGGATACGTTCCCTCCAACTCGATTGGGTTCTGAGTGGCGAGAACAAAGAAGGGCGGCTCGATGTGATAAACGTTGCCGCGCACAGTACAGGAGAGTTCCTGCATGGCCTCCAGCAGGGCCGATTGCGTTTTGGGCGGCGTGCGGTTGATCTCATCGGCCAGCAGGACGTTTGAAAATACCGGTCCCGGGACAAAGGTCCAGGTCCGGCGCCCGGTGCCCGGATCTTCCTCGATGATGTCGGTCCCGGTCATGTCGGAGGGCATCAGATCCGGAGTGAACTGAATTCGCTTGAACACCAAGCCAAGGGTCTGAGCAATGGTGCGGACTAGCAGCGTCTTTGCAGTGCCTGGCAGGCCCGTGATCAGGCAGTGCCCGCCCACAAACAGTGAGATCAGCAGTTGGTCGAGCACTTCTTCCTGGCCGATGATCACTTTTCTAACTTCGCCGATGATGGCGTGATGAACCCTTTGAAAGCGATCAATCCGGGTCTTCAGTTCCGTTGAATCGGTAAGAGGTACGGTGGCGATGGACATTGATTTAGAGAACCGCTATTTTGAGAGCTCCAAAAGTAATTGTTGGGCGGGCTTGAAACCCGGCGCTGCTTCGAGTGAAAGCAAAATCTGTTCGCGGGCATCGTCCGCCCGATTGGCCAGCCGAAGCGCCTTAGCCAGTTGATAATGCGACAGTGCCTGATCCAGCGGCTTGGCGGCGATTACGGCTTGGTATTCGCGAACGGCGCCCTGGACGTTGTTCTGGGCCAACAAGAGGTCGCCCAACTTGCGGTGCGCCTCCTCATCCAAAGGATAAATATAGTTTAAACGCTCCAGCGCCGCCGCAGCCTTGGCTTTATCGCCGGCTTCGTCATCCAGCGTCGCCAGCTTCTTGAGAACGGCCGGATTCCGCCCGCCTACCGAGCTGTACTTCTCCAGCTGTTGACGCGCGGCGGTCTTGTCGCCCTTTGCGAGATATGCGTCTGCCAGTCCTTCATAAACGCTGTGCGCCTCGACGAAGTCCGGATAAAAATCGCGGATGCGAGTACCTTCCTTGATGACCTGATCGTATTTCTGGGCCTTCAGGTCGGCGTTCATATCGTTCGCACCCTTTTTCCACTCGGCGAAATGCGCCACGGGAGTCTTAGTCTGCTCGTCCAACCAAGCCAGAAACTCCTTGTCAAATTGCTCTGGCGACATCCCGAGATCTTCCTGCACAACTTGAGGCGTCGTCTTCAACGCAGCATAGGAGTGCATCATGGCAAGCAGCTTATCGTAACCCCATTTCTTTGCAATATACGCGCAGATACGCCCTGCCTGAAAATACGAGACCACCACTTGAGAGGGATAGCTGGGGCGCACGAACCCGCGATCCAGCTGTGCAATCGGCAAGAGTTTCTTCTCTTTGATCGCATTGATTGCTTCCGGATCCAGGCGATCGCCCCAGTCCGGCGCGATAGCAGTCTCTTCGTAAACCGCCATTCCTTCCGTAAACCAGCGCGGCACGCGGTGATTGGTCGCAGTCAGGACATACACATGGCTCAGCTCATGCCACAACGTGCTGGCCCAGTGAAAAGTGCCGGGAACCCGACCGGAAGGGCTGTCCATTGCGACGACATTGCCGAACGTCACGCCCAAAGCGCCCAGCCCTGGCATTCCCATGGTGCGCACCGCGAAGTCCTCGTGATCCGGATACACTTCCAGCTGTACCGGAGCATTCAGCTTGAGCTTGTACTTTCTCTGATAAGTCTGGATCGCCCGATTCAGCTCGCTTTGAAAGTACGGCTCCAGAAGATCGGCCTCTTTCTTATCGAGCCGAAGGATAGTGGTAGCGGTCTTGTACGTTTTAAATTTCTTGTAGCTGTCGAGCAGACGCAGTGAATTTACCGTCTCGCTGTTTTTATAGCCGTTGCTGTAGCATTGCTCAAGCTGCTGGCGGGCCTCCTTCTCCTCCCCTAAGCGCATCAGATTGATGCCTAGCTCCGCACGCGCTGACCACAACCGCGGACTCAGCTCGAGAGCCTTTCTGTAATACTTGATGCCCTCCACGTACCGCCTGTTCAGCACGAAGAAATGTCCTGCGGTCGCGTAGGCTTGCCCGTAAACGGGGTTCACCTTGAGGATCCGGGCCTGCCATTCGCTTCCCGGCTTGTCATCGAGCCAATCGATGGTAGCCCGCACTGCCATCGCATCGAGCGCCTCTGCTGAGATCGCCAGCGCCTTGTCTGCGTCTTTGACAGCCTTGGGGACATCGTTGTCTTCGAGTGCGAGGTATGCCAGCAGCTCGTATCCCTCCACGAGTTTAGGATCGAGCGCCACGGCCTTCTCAGCGAACTCCACCGCCTTCTTCCCGAAGTTTTCGGCCGCTACTCGCGCCAGCCCAAGGTAGGCATTCGCATCTTTGTCATTCTGGGCGAGAGCCTCGGTGAACAACTTATTCGCATCCGAGGGTTGGAATCGTT
>JBBSHP010000708.1:0-3576 GCA_038232555.1 Bryobacterales bacterium | reverse complement strand
GCCATCACATGAAGTAGGGCCGTCTGATAATTTACAGTTAAACTGGTCGTAAACGGACATGATTGTAGGGTCGGTACAATTTTGCGTTCCAGGATCCCAGTTTTCGAGCCCGAAAAAATGACCGATTTCGTGCGAAGTGACCATTTTAACGATGATATCGGTCGCACTTGATACGGTTTCCCCCCAGGTAGCGGCCCAGTCATTCGCTGCACCTCCTATATTGTTGGGACTGAGCCTTACGTCAGCATAGTAAATCCGACTAGTGTTATAGCAAATGCTGGAACAATTAGCGCTTCGGTGCAAGTAACAAGGACTTCCGCCATTGTGTAGGTCTGAATTTCTCCCAAGCCTGTCAAAGAAGCGCTGTCGGTGATCCTAATATCGTTGTAGATGACTTTAGCCTGAACCGTCGTAAAAGATTCGCGAGAGTTCCAGGCGCTGGCACCCGCCGAAACCGGTCACCGGCCAGGCGTAGCGGGGTCGTTTCCCGATTTCTCATTCAGCGGATACGGTTCACTTAACGGCTCAACCTTCGACCAGCGGCCCAAGACACAGGACCTCAAAGTAACCGAGTTCAACGACAGCCTGACGTGGGTGAAGGGCCGGCACATTTGGAAATTCGGAATGCAATTCCGGCACTGGGTTCCCTTGTTCACCGACAGTGGAGTTTACGAGGGGCAGTGGACGTTCAACGGCAGCATCACCCAAAATCCTGCCCGGCCAGCAGGCACCGGCGACGCGTTTGCTGATTTCCTGCTCGGGGTTCCATTCTCGGTTGGCCGTAACTTCCCCGCGGACACGTTCGGAGGTTACGCCAACTACTGGCACTTCTACGCGCAGGATGACATCAAGGTGAATACCCATCTGACGCTGAATCTGGACCTGCGCTACGAGTATTCTCCATTTCTCAGTGGTTACAAGGGACAGGTAGGAACATTCATTCCGAATTCCCCCAAGCCGATCGCGGTACAGGCCATCGACCTCAGCGCTCAGTTTGCCGCTCCTACATCGAATGCGCTTCTCGGCAAATTGATTCAACCTTGCAGTCAGGCTGGTCTCGCCCGGAATTGTACTTCCACCGATAAAGCCCAATGGGCTCCGCGCTTCGGATTGGCCTGGCGTCCCACCGGCGACAGGACCGTCATCCGCGGAGGCTACGGCATCTTTTACGAAGTGGAGAGCAGCGGAAATCGCGTCAACCACAACATGGTTCCTTATCAGCTCAACGAAACGGTTTTCAACGACGGGCTGCGGACCATGGCGAACTTCTTCTTGGGCCGCCCCATCGGAGGGGCAACCACGGCGCCGAGCCTGGCTGGCGGGTACTCGCACATGCCCATGGGTTACGACCAGCACTGGAGCCTCGGGGTGCAACGGCAGCTGCCTTTCAACAGCGTGCTGGTAGTGGATTACGTCGGGAACAAAGGCTCCAACCTTTACGACAACAATCCGATCAACATTCCTCCCGCTGGACCCGGTGCCATTCAGGCCAGGAGACCCTATCCGCTTTTCGGCGGCATCACTTACAACGGGCAGGATACTTCCACGCACTACAACGCGCTCCAGGCCAAATTCCAGAAGCGCTTCTCGGCTGGTGTCTGGTATCTGGTTTCCTACACATGGTCGAAAAATATCGGCGTCAGCAACGTGCCGGCGGTGGGCGGCAATTACGCTTACGAGAAAGCGGTGTTGGGGTACGATATCCCGCAGAACCTGACGGTGAGCGCCGGGCTCGAACTGCCTTTCGGCAGAGGCAAGAGGTTTCTCTCGAACGCAAACCTGCTCACCACCGGCATATTGGGTGGGTGGCAATTACAAGGCATTACGGTCCTGCGGAGCGGCCGCCCGTTCACACCCACCATCTCGCGCGATGTCTCGAACACCGGCATCGGCGGCCAGCGGCCCAACCGCGCCGGCTCCGGCCAGCTGGATCATCCCACCATCGCCCGTTGGTTCGATAAGACTGCATTCACCCTGCCTGCCAACTTCACCTATGGCAATTCGGGAGCGAATATCCTGCGGGAAGACCGCTTCAAGAATCTCGACCTCTCTTTGTTCAAGCAGTTCCAGATCAACGAGCGCGCTCGCATCCAATTTCGTGCGGAGGCCTTCAATTTCACCAACACTCCGAGTTTCGCCGCGCCCGGTACCGCGATCGATACGGCCGCGGGCGGCTTAGTCACGTCCACCATCAGCGCTCCCCGAAATGTACAATTCGGATTGAAACTCAATTTCTAAAATGCGCTCCTCTGCCCTTTCCCTGCTGCTAGCCAGCTCAGCCATTGCTCAGAATGCCGTCACGATTCGGGTCAACGCGAGCGAAACAATCGGTCCGTTCAAGCCGATTCACGCCTACTTTGGCTACGACGAGCCAAACTACACCTACACAAAAAATGGCCGCAAGCTGATCGGCGAACTGGCCGCCCTCAGTGCCACTCCGGTTTACATCCGAACCCACTTCATGCTCGCAACCGGCAACGGCACGCCCGGATTAAAATGGGGCTCCACCAATGCCTACACCGAGGATGCGTCGGGGAAGGCGGTCTACGATTGGACCATCACGGATCGCATTTTCGACACCTATCTCCAGGCCGGCGCAAAGCCCTTCGTCGAGATTGGCTTTATGCCCCAGGCTCTGTCCTCCAAATCGGATCCGTACCAGCCTACCTGGATTCCCGGCGCCCCCAATCGCGACTACTCTATCGGCTGGTCGTACCCACTGAAAGACTACGGCAAGTGGGGCGAGCTGGTGTATCAATGGGTCCGGCATTGCGTCGATAAATACGGCAAAGAACAGGTTGGGTCCTGGTATTGGGAGGTTTGGAATGAGCCGGACATCTCGTACTGGCACGGCACGCCGGAAGAGTTCAACAAGCTTTACGATTATGCAGCCGCAGCGGCGAAGCGTGCGCTGCCTTCGGCCCAAGTCGGTGGCCCTGCTACCACCGGGCCGGCCAACGCGCGCGCGGCGGCATTTCTTCGTCAATTTCTGGAGCATTGCTCGACAGGAAAGAACTTCGCCACCGGTGCTGTGGGTGCTCCGCTCGATTTCATCACCTATCACGCCAAGGGCCGCCCTACGGTTGCGGAAGGTCACGTGCGAATGGGGCTCGCGAAGAACGCAGAAGACGTCGAGAAGGGCTTTCAGATCGTGAGTGCGTTTCCGAAGTTTAAGAACCTGCCCATCGTGCTCAGTGAGTCTGATCCGGAAGGCTGTGCGGCGTGCTCGGCGCGAGTCTATCCGCCGAACGCGTATCGTAACGGAGCTCTTTATCCTGCCTACACTGCAGTGATGATGAAGAACATCTTCGAGCTGGCGGATCGCGACAAGATGAACATCGCTGGCATGCTGACATGGGCCTTCGAGTTCGAGGGCCAGCCCTACTTTGACGGCTTCCGGACTCTGGCCACCAACGGCGTCGACAAGCCGGTTCTGAACGTGTTCCGCATGGCTGGACTCATGAAAAGGTCGGGAGCCAACCGCGTGAAGACCGATAGTAGCAACGCCGTGCCGCTGACCGCGATGCTAACGGAAGGTGTTCGTGGCAACCCGGACGTGGACGCGCTCGCCGTCCG
>JBBSHP010000707.1:0-3580 GCA_038232555.1 Bryobacterales bacterium | reverse complement strand
CATCGCTGGTCGCGATCCACAGGTCCTGCTGCCGCTCCCGTTTCCGCCGGGTTCCCATCGCCATGTCATATAGACGCTCAGAACATTTCCAACGTCACATGTTTTGAACGGGTGATCTTACTATTACCACGGGCTGCTAGGTCCGTGATGGGAGCACAGGTCAGGTGCCCCTTGTGCGCGAGGCTGGTATCGCCCTTCAGCTTTTGCCACTCCTCAGCGATCTGCTCCGGAGTGGCAAGTGCTCCGGGCGTTTCGATCCCGGGCTTTTGCTTGAAGCGAAATGGAAGGGAGGTGGCGACAGTGACTGGATCGATCAGGTTTCCCACGCCCACTGTGACCAGTCCCAAAACATCGAGATACATATAGGGGATCGCGCCCTCGAACGGCTCGTTGAAGGTGCGAAATTGCGATTGCACGCTCAAATGCATTCGTAAGACCTCCTAGTTCAGATTAGTGCCGCGTCTTTGCTAACACTACACCGTCGAGCTTGCCCCGCGCTCCGCAATACACCTGGGCGCAACGCTGGCCCTCATCGCTCAACCGGATGTGCCCTGGTGTAAAAGACGCCTCCAGTTTGCAAGAGCGGTTCGGTTCCAGGCCGTCCGCAATGAATATAAGGCGATCCCCTTCCCAGTCCCCGTCTTTATTCAGCCGACAGGTGTGACCGTTCGCATAGTAGAGCTTCAACACAAGATTTGCGTGGCCTCGTGCGCGCGGCGTAATCCGGATGGAATTTTGTGCTGCACGCGAACGGCCTCGCGCGGTGGGCCCATAAACACCGAAGATGTTCTTCGGAACCTCATCTGCGGCGCTGGTGCAGCACATAGCGGCGACGAGGCCGGCGCATATCAAAAGTTTTCTCATCGCGGCCGCTCGAGCACCGCTCGCTTCACTCCCGCAAGCGTGTTCTGCATCGAGTCTTTCGGAAACCTGTCGAGAAATCCTTTGATGGCCCACCCCAGCCCGAACGGCACGTCTCTCGATAGGGAAATAGCCTCGCATTCGGCATAGACGCCTCCATCGGCCTCCTCAAATCGCCAATAAGAATTCAGCGCCCAAAGATAGCCGCTGTCGGAACCCGGCGGTTCTTCCGCTTCGGAACGCTGTCCGGCATCCTTCACCTCCGCCACTCGTGTGGAACGGGAAACGACGGACATGTGACGGGAATCGGTTGAAGCGTAGCGAATGGCATACTTGGTGTTCAGAACTACGCTTAGAATATGCTTTTTGTAGAGCCGTAGAAACACCTCGAAATCGTCCCCTTGGCGGCGGATCAGCTTCGATTCGGTCACTTCGGGTTGAAAGTAGACCTTATAGTTCTGGTAATCCTGCATCATCGAACGAACCTGTTGGATGTGGGTCCCCGGCAGAAACATGAGACCCTTCCAATCCTGGATCATGGCGCCGGATGGCTTGTCGTCTCGTCCTGAGGTTGCGCGTTGCCAAATCACAAGCTGGCCATCGCGCGCTCTGGACTTCTCGCCATCCAAGTTGCCCTGCTTCCACTTGGTCTCGAACAACTCAACGTAGCGGCTGAAGGACTGCCGCGCAGCAGGGCTGAGTTCCACGGCATTTAGGGCGGTGAGGCTGATATGGAGCAGTAACAGGAACGTTACGGCCCTGCGTCTCAGGCCCAATCCGCTCCCTAAATTACTCAGCGCGTTCCTTTACTTTCAAACATATAAGATGCTACGCTGAGGACTCATAATGCGTACAGTTGACCTGATTCACCGCAAGCGCGATGGCGAGGAACTATCACCAGAGGAGATTGCGAATTTAATCGAAGGCTACCTTCGCGACGAAATTCCAGACTATCAGATTTCGGCATTCCTGATGGCCGTGTTCCATTCGGGAATGACAGATCGTGAAGTCAGCGCGCTCACGGATGCAATGCTCCGGTCTGGCGAAACGGTGGATCTTTCCGACATCCCCGGCTTGAAAGTGGACAAGCATTCTACCGGCGGCGTGGGCGACAAGACCAGTCTGATCTGTGCTCCGCTGGCGGCTTCGGCAGGGGTGATTGTCCCGATGATTTCTGGTCGCGGCCTGGGCCATACTGGCGGGACTTTAGACAAACTGGAAGCGATTCCCGGTTTCCGAACCAATCTCACGATAGAAGAGTTCCGCGGTGTTCTTAAGGAACATGGTCTGGCATTTATCGGCCAGACCGAGCAGATCGCTCCCGCCGATGGAAAGCTGTACTCGCTCCGCGATGCGACGGCAACAGTGGAGTCGATTCCCCTGATCGCCTCGTCGATCATGTCCAAGAAGCTGGCGGTGGGCCTGGACGCGCTGGTGTTGGATGTGAAAGTGGGGTCAGGGGCGTTCATGAAGCGCCAGGTCGAGGCCCGGCGCCTGGCGCAGATGATGGTCGGGATTGGCAGGCGCATGGACAAGCGGGTGCAAGCGCTGCTTACCGATATGAACCAGCCGCTCGGTTACGCCATTGGAAACGCGCTCGAGATCATGGAGGTTTCGCAGACGCTGCAGAATGCCGGACCCACCGATCTCACGCGCATTTCCCTTGAACTAGCCGCCCGCATGATCTTCCTGGCGAAGATTGTGCCCACTCTCGAAGAGGCGCGCGAGCTGGCCCAAAGCAAGCTGCTGGATGGTTCCGGCTACCGCAAATTTAAAGACGTGATTCAAGCGCAAGGCGGAAACCCGCAGGTGCTGGATCGCTTCGAACTGCTGCCCAACGCAACCGGCGTGCGCGAAATTCTATCGCCGCGGCAAGGTTTCGTCAGCGCGATTGAAGCGGAGCTGATCGGGCTCGCATCGAGTCTGATGGGCGCGGGGCGCGACACCAAGGAGGATACGATCGATCCCGCGGTAGGCGTGATTCTGGAAGTGAAAGTGGGACAGAAAGTAGAATCCGGCGGCGTGCTGTGCAGGCTTTACTACACCAAAGAAGAACGCGTGGAGGACGCCGCACAGATGATCGAAGATGCCTTCCGCATTTCTTCCACCGCTCCCGAAGACCGCGAGCTCATCCTTGAAGTAGTCGGATAAAATCGGCCATGGAGCGCTTCACTGGCGTCCTTGGCCTGATCGCAATCCTCGCTCTGTGCTTTCTGCTCTCGACGCATAAACGGAGCATCCGCCCCAGGGTAGTGATTTGGGGCCTGAGTCTCCAGTTTTTGCTGGCTTTCCTGGTCCTGAAGACCGGCGTGGGCCGCTTGTTCGACGCAGCCAGCCAAGGCGTGAACGAGATGCTGCACTACTCGGCGGCGGGCAGCAAATTTCTCTTTGGCGACCAATTAGGCGGATCGCAGCCGGTGGTCTTCGCCTTCCAGGTTCTTCCGATCGGCATCTTTATCGCCAGCTTTTTCTCGATCCTCTATTACCTTGGCGTGATGCAGCTGTTAGTGCGGGGCATGGCGATCGTGATGCAAAGGATCATGGGGGCCAGCGGGGCCGAATCCACCAACGTGGCTGCCAGCATTTTCATGGGCCAGACGGAAGCCCCTTTGACGATCAAGCCTTTTCTCGCCGGCCTGACGGAATCCGAACTGTTTACGATCATGGTCAGCGGCATGGCTCATGTATCGGGAGCGGTGATGGGCGCGTACGTAATGAT
>JBBSHP010000706.1:0-3581 GCA_038232555.1 Bryobacterales bacterium | reverse complement strand
CTTGGTCGGATCGATCACGCCGCCGTCTCGAATCACCACGCCGGGAGCAAGGGCCGCCAGGTCCAGAAAGTTGCGGCTGAACAGGGGCAGGTTCTTGATCTGGTTTTCCGTCACAATGGTATCCACCGTCTGCCGTGTGGTGTCTACGGAGATGCCTTGCGCGGATACTTCCACCACTTCGCCAGTCTTCCCGATTTCCAGGGTGACGTTACCGTTCACCACCGAACCCGTGTTGACCACCACATTCCGCAGGTCTTTCGCGCTGAAACCGGGAGCCGTTACCTTAACACTATAAGTGCCAGGTAAAAGGTCGCGCACGGCATAGAGTCCGCTGGCGTTGGTAGTGAGTGGGATGGTGCGTCCGGTGCCCGTTTCGGTCACCACCACACCTGCCCCGGGGACCACCGCTCCAGCCGGATCGGTCACCGTGCCTTCAATGGAACCTGTGGGTGTCTGTGCCCAGACTGCTGAGCAAAGGAAAAGCGCCGCCACTCCGGCGGCTAAACAGCGTGAAGAAAGGCTCATGTTTCCCCCAACAAACCAATAAGTTGACTGCTTTCGGGGGATATGTCCAGAATTTACCCCTCCGAAAACCCTTGGGGGTATCGTATCACAACAAAAAACGCTTGAGAACAAATTTTTTGATAACCGCGGAATGTGAAAGCAGATCTAGTCAGTGAAAATTGCGGACAGCGGGACAGCGATGTCACCGGCCGGGTTGCGCAGGAAGCCGTCTTTGGGTTCGCGCGATCCCTCGTTCGTATGAATCCAAGCCCGACGGGTCTCCGGGCGGATCACCCAAACGCATGGGACGCCAAACGAGAGGTAGTCGTCAATTTTGTCCTGAATATCGGCCGCGCGATCCTCCGGGGAAAGGATTTCCACCGCCACTTCGGGTGGAGCGGTAATGATGCGCCCCGCGGGCTTGCCTCCCCGGACAATCGTCACATCGGGAATGCGATAGCGGTCCGCTCTGACCTGCACCCGTACTTCGACGCCCGACCAGAAACCATGAATCTGTGTACGGGCGTAGACGGTCACCGCTGTCTGGGCGTCGCTATGGCTGATTTCTCCCACGTTGCGCTCCTGGACCATTCCATCAATATATTCGCAGTCAGGGTCATAAGTGTGCCCCAGATATTCGGACAGAGGGACCAGTACGGCTGCAGGCATAACCGGATTATAGCCTCTTTCATTAGGAAGGAGCCCGGGCTTCACGCTGAAGAAAGCCCCTCAAATGACAGAAAAAAATTGTGGCCGACAATTGCTTCAAAGGGTATCTTGTGTTAGACTCGACGAATCGTTAAGGGCTGTTTCGCCGCAGGACTGGAGGCTATGCTGCTTTCATGGATTGCGAGCGCCAAGGCTAGGGAATGATTTTGTCCAGGTTGGTTGGGTTGGACCTGGAGCCGGGCACCTTGCTTGGCGCCAGTATTCAAAGTTAAACATCAAGGGGTCAATACCATGACAATAGCAAGCAAGCCGTTCGCTAACCGGCGCGGCTGGATCGCCCTCAGCGCGATTCTGTGTTTTTCCTTCCTGGCGCACGCTCAGGAAAACACCGGAAAGATCTTAGGCACCGTTACGGATTCCTCGGGGGCATCGGTTCCCGACGCAAGAATCACCGCAACCAGTCCCACCCTGCCCAGCGGCCTGTCCACCACTTCGGACGGCTCCGGTCGTTACGTGTTTGAGGCAGTTCCGATCGGGACCTATACGGTTACCGTCACCAAAGAAGGGTTTAGCACTATCCGTCAGGCCAACGTCGAGGTAAAGCTTGGATCGCAGGTCGACTACAATCCCAGGCTGGCTATCGGACAAATTTCCCAGGTGGTGGAAGTAACCGAGTCCGCCATCTCCCTGGACACAACCTCCAGCCGCACGGCTACCAATATTACGGCAGCCCAGTTTGATCCTCTTCCCAAAGGAAGAAGCTTCGACACCATTTTGCAGATGGCGCCGGGCGTTCGCAGGGAGATCAAGAACGGCAACGCCGGCGTGGGTGGCTTCCAGGTGGATGGAGCCAGCGGATCGGAAAACTCTTTCGTAATCGATGGCGTGGATGTCAGTGACATCCGACGCGGATCGCTACGCGCCCAGAACGCAATTCCCTTCGAATTCGTGCAGGAAATCGAGATTAAGAGCAGCGGTTTTGAAGCGCAGTACGGCGGCGCCGCGGGCGGCGTAATCAACGTCGCGACCCGGCCCGGAACCAACGACTTCCACGGCCAACTCCTGATTCAGTATCAAAATGACCAGCTGCTGCCGAGGCCGCGCGGATGGTATCAACGATCGGCTACGAATGCGAATGCGGCCGAATTTTTCGCTCCTAAAAAGGATAGCTTCCAAACCTTTTGGCCGGGCGGGATCTTCAGCGGTCCCTTAATCAGAAATAAGATCTTCTTCACCGTTGGGACGTTTCCCACGTTCAGCCGCACTGAACGCACCGTGAACTACACCAGCGGCGCGCGAACCTTTAACCAGTCGACCATTCAGCATTTCGCAATGGGAAGACTGGACGTAGCGCCCAGTTCCAAATTGCAGGTCAATACTTCCTGGATCTGGTCCCCTTTCCGGCAGAGTGGCGTTCTACCGAATGTCGATCCTCGCGTTGCTGCTCCGTCCAACGATCTTACGGTACAGGGGGGCTGGCAGCCCGCTCAGACCTACACAGCCTCGGCGAATTACTCCCCCACCAGCCGCTTTCTGGTTAGCGCCCGTTACGGGTACAAGTACCAGAATGACAAGCTTAATAATTATGGCCTGTCAGGCGCGCCTTTCGTGAGGTACGAGAATCCCTCTTCCGCTGCCGGTGCGCCGGTGCCACTCCCGGGTGCTGCCCAGTTCACCAACGTTTCGAGCACGTTTGGGGTGATCAAGGACATCACCACCCGGCACAACGTCTATCTTGATTCGTCTTACATCGCAAATCTGTTCGGGCAACAACACACATTCAAATTCGGGTACGCACTCGCCAGAATTGGAAACGACGTACAAGACGATTACGCCAACGGTTATTTCAGGATATTCTTTGGGGATTCGTACTCCCGCGGAAGCATCACGAACGCCAAGGGTCAATATGGCTATTACTATTGGGAGGATGGCGTGCGGCACAACGCCGCGGTGAACAGCCGCAATCAAGGTTTGTACCTGCAGGATGCTTGGAAGATTCACCCTCGTGTAACTCTGAACCTGGGGGTTCGCTTTGAAAACGAGTTTCTGCCGCCATATGCGAAAGTAGTCAACGGAATCAAAGTGGCAAATCCGGTCTCCTTCAACTGGGGGGATAAGATTGCTCCGCGCCTGGGTGGCGCTTGGGACGTCATGGGCGACGGCAAATGGAAGGTTAGCGGCAGCTACGGGATGTACTATGACGTGATGAAATACGAGTTGGCCCGAGGCTCCTTCGGCGGCGATTTCTGGGTTACCCATGTTTACAAACTGGATAACCTGAACGTCCTCTCTTTAGGCAAGGCCACTCCAAACGCATTAGGCGCGCAGATCACTCAGTTTGATAACCGCACCATTCCGATCAATGCCGCGGGTGAACTGGAGGGCATCGATCCCAACATTAAGCCTTT
>JBBSHP010000705.1:0-3597 GCA_038232555.1 Bryobacterales bacterium | reverse complement strand
TGGCAACCTGGAAACACGCAAAGGTACCGGCCTCTACAAAGTTCCATCGCTGCGGGGATTGTGGTATCGCAGCCTGCTTTCGCATGACGGGTCCGTGGCCAGTTTGGAAGAGTGGTTCGACTCGGCCCGGTGGCGAGAGGACTACGTTCCCAAGGGCTTCAAGGGCTATAACGTGGAACATCGCGCCGTGCCTGGCCACGAGTACGGATTAAGCCTGGCGTCGGATGAGAAGGCTTCACTCATTGCATTCTTGAAGACCCTTTTGAGCCGGGCTACCAAAACTGGAACCACTTGCGCTTGGTCTCTACGTACTCTTCCAGGTAGATCGGCTCGCCATTGATTACGCGTTGAGGATACTCAATGAAGATCCGGTCGGCCCGCTCGCGCCCCTGCTTGCGTGAGACATACTGGTAGCTCTCGTCCAGACGCGGCGGCCGATGTTCGCAATCGTGAGCGTCGCTGGCCACGAAGTGAACCAGATTCTTCTCCAGCAAAGTATCCGCACACTGTTTTGCCGTCCGGCCAAAGGTCCCGAGAAACGACTGGGCGGTCACCTGGATGAGGCAACCGTCCTGGACCCACGCCTGGATGTCATCCACCCGCCTCTGCAGTAGACCGTTTCGCTCGGGGTGCGTGATGATAGGGATCATCCCGGCGTTCAGCAGCTTCCCGAAAATCTCGGTCGTTTTCTGAAAAATCGAAGCGTCCGAAAACTCAACTAACAAGTAGCATTTGTTGTTGACAGTGTATTTGACCGGATGACTCAGCGCGTCCTGGATATTGTCGTACGACAAATGGAAATCGCAGCCGTTGTGGATTCGAATGCGTCCACCCATCGCCAGCCGCAGCTCCGCGATTTTCTCCTGGATCAAATCCGGGCGGAATGGATATTCAGCATTGGAGTGCGGGCTCCCCACGATATCCGTAGTTCCGGCCTCGGCGGCGATTGTCAGCATCTTGACGCTCTCCTCTGGTGAGGGAGAGCCATCATCGAGTCCTGGCAAAATGTGGCTGTGTATATCGATCATGGGTCTAGCGGCTATGCTTCGAACTCAGCGGATGCGCTTTACGCTCTGGCTGGAGCAGCGGAAAGCGGTGCCGCGGATTGCCAGCCCTCGACTGTTTTCGGCTCTGCTCCGAGCTTAGCGGCGACGATGTACACCACAAAACCTGCGATAAAGCTGTATACGACAGCCGGTTGCGCGTACGCCTTCACGCTGTCGGACCCAGGCATGAAGGGCAATGGCAGAATACCGATGATAAAGCCGACCGCCCAGGCCGTGTATCCAGCCCAGTTAATCCCGCGCCGGGGGCCAGCCCACTTCTTGCCCGCCAGAAGATAGTCCGCGACCATGGCGCCGCAGATGGGACCAAAGGAGGCTCCCACTAGTGAGAAGACCACTATCAAGTTCGCGGCGTAGCCGGTGATCGCGAGAAGCACGGCTATCGTGACGCCCACCATGGTCGATGACATACGCGGCACACCCGGCAGCATGGTCGAAAAGCTATTGCCTGCAATAAAGGCACAAAAACAGGCGGGCACCACGGAAGCCACCGCGAACAGGAAGAACATCGCCGTGGCAAGGAAGCCGCCGATGGATCCGATCACTGCGTCGTAACCATAGCCGAGCTGCGGATCGCGTCCATGCGCCCCCGCCACCGAAAGTAGCGGCAGCGCTCCTGCATAAACTACGGCCAGCGCAATCCCGAACAGGCCGCCTAGTTTTACATCGCGCTGGTCCCGGCTGTTCATTCCAAAATCGGCGCCCGCCGCTCCAGCGGTGGCAAAGAAGCCGATCACCGCTTGCAGCAACAGTACAAAGGCAATGTAAGGAGCCGGATGAGGAACGACGAATTTAGAAAGATCCGGCGCGGTTTTGATGAACACCACCAGCAACATCAGGAACGGGATGAGATTCAGGAATAGCGAAACTTTGGCAACATACTGGATCCCCTTCACGCCCACATAAGCCATGGTGTAAGCCCACAAGACTGCCACTACTGCAAAGCGCAGAGTCCCGGGCGTTGCGTCCATCTGCAATCCTTTCAGAATGTAAGTCGTGGAGAAAAAGGTGCCCACTGCAAACCAGCCGATCTGAAGCAGACCCATCAGCAGTCCTGGCATGAGATACCCTCCGGCAGTTCCGAAGGTCGAACTCCCCACCACATACAGTGGATAACCCGTTCGCATGCCGAGCATGGCGGGGACGTAGTAATACAGGCCATAACTCAACAGGCCGGCGACGATGAGAGCAAAGATGCATAGCGCCGGTCCGGCGTGCTCTAAAGTACCCTGCGCGAGAGATTGATAGAAGACCACCCAGAGAAAAACCCCCGCATAGCTGGGAGCCGTGTTGGCGTACCAGGGCGCCCGGTTCGAGCGGGGATTCGGAACGGCTTTGGAGATGTAGTCCGGTAGTGTCGCAGTAAGCGGGTTTGGCATAGAACTGGTTAAGTATAGCGGAACAGCGCTGGCTCTGGTTTACGTTGTTCCGGCGAGACGCTTCGGCCTGCTGTTGCCGTGGAAGCCAGTAGCGTCGAAGAGCGGCCCCAATCCTGGGATTGCGCTTTCAACGATACCAATCTTCGGACTACGTTGTAGGCCAAGTTTGGGTAAGAATATAGAAGACTCACCAAAATAAGCTACCATGGGAGTTTTGCTCATCCCCATGGCTTCTGGTGAATTTACTTCTGAGATCTGTGAACGGTTGTATGCAGCCCCCAAACACGTCGCTTCTCGTATCCGATGGACTCCCGGAAACGGAAACATGGTTTTGATTTTCCGTGCCCATGTGCTCACGGTAGATGGCATCGCTTTAGACCTGTCTGGCTACTGGAAGCAAATTGGCAGACACAATTCAACGAGATGGGGCTTCTCGCTAAAACACATGGGTCATTGCATAAGGACTTACGACATGGCAGCCAGTCACAAAAACCCAGGTGAGCACGGGCGGATCAAGGGTCCGCATAAACACAAGTTCTCCTCTTCTAAAATCGACCGCTACGCCTACAAACCTGATCCTCCATTGTCTGATTCCGATCCGAATCAATCGCTCATGGACTTCTTAAAAGAATCCAATATCGAATTGCCTATTGGACAATATCAGGACTTCATGTTTCCGTGTGCGTAGGTAAGAGCAAGTTGCGCCAGATCTTCTCTATCAGCAATGAACGAATACACCGGAACTTCCCACTCACGAAAGACTCGGAATACTTGTGGCGTCCAAAAGGATCTTCGAGGGCCTTCGTCGTCGGCGATCACTACGGCAACTGATTCGCGGATCGCCTGTACATCTTGAATTTCAAACACGCTGTTCTTTGCTGACGTGAGTGCTTGCGCTTTGTTTGATGCGGTAACGGTCTTGACCAAGGTTTCTTTGCGCACATGATTGAGAACGAAATTGAATTTCCATTTACCGCTCTTGCCGGGGATCGGTTCCGGAGGGATCTCGAATGATGCGTGCTGTTCAGCAAGAAATTTAGCAACAACGCTCGGGAAGTCTCGATTGGACTGTTTCGGTTTAAGCGTGAATTGCAGTGCGAGCATTGACTGAACGGCATGAACAAGCTCGAACATTCGATCAACCAGTTCATCAG
>JBBSHP010000704.1:0-3600 GCA_038232555.1 Bryobacterales bacterium | reverse complement strand
GCCGCACTGAATCTCATCGAAGATCAGCAAAGCGTTGTAGCGGTCCGCCAGCTCGCGGGCCTTGCGGGCGTACTCGGCGCTCATGGAGTAGATGCCGCCCTCACCCTGGATCCACTCGATCACGATGCCGGCCGTCCGTTCGGATACGCTCTGCTCCAGGGCGGTGATGTCATTCCTGGGAACGAATTTCACCCCGGAGAGTAGCGGCTGGAAATCGCGCCGATACTTCTCCTGGCCCGTGATGGAAAGCGCCCCCATCGTGCGCCCGTGAAAAGAGTTCTCGAGCGAAATCACTTCGTTCTTCTCCGGGCTGATTTTGCCCCCATGCGAGCGGATCATTTTGATCGCGCCCTCCATCCCTTCCGCGCCGGAGTTGCAAAAGAATACGCGGGCCAAGCCGCTCGCTTTCACCAGACGTTCGGCTAAGCGCCCCTGATATTCGTGGAAATACAGGTTGCTGGTGTGCAGGAGCAGTGCCGCCTGATCCTTCATCACTTTGGTAATGCGGGGGTGCGCGTACCCCAACGCGTTGACCCCGATGCCTGTGATCAGATCCAGGTAGCGCTTACCCGCGATGTCATACACATAGCTGCCTTTTCCGCGATGCAGAACGATCGGATAACGCGCGTAGTTCTGCAACAGATAAGCGCGCTCCAGCTTCTGAATCTCCTCCGTTTGTACGGACGCTGCAGACGACGGGAGAGCGGCGTCCTCCTGCACAAGAGGCTGCGTAGACATGTTGTTATGATACGCCCCGGCCCTCAGCCGGTCTCGATTAGCGGCTTAGAAATCTACGCGGATCCCGAGTTGCAATTGACGCGTCCCGTTCAGACGCAGCAACTGCGCGGCCAAGTCGCTGGCGTGCTGTCCTTCCGGTGCATTCACGTAATCAAAGTTCAACGCCCCAAACTGCGCGCTCAGGCCTGTATAGTTGTTCCGGGGCGCATGGTTAAACAGATTAATCACGTCCAGGAAAGGCGAGATCGAAAGCCGCTCCGAGTGGATCTTGATGGGGCGGGTCAGCCGTACATCCGTCGTAAACAGATCGTGCCAGGGATTCGGACCATTCGACGGAACCAGCGGAACAGTCGGTACCACCGCGCCCAGTTTCTTGAGTTGCGCCTCGGTGAACAGGCCTGCCGTTACCAGCGCCTGCCCGGCCGGCGTGATCTTGCCCGCATAGTTCTGATTGAACGCCGTAATCTGCTTGTTCAAATCCTCAATACTGCCGATACCGCGCCCAAACTGTCCCACGTTCACGCCCGGGAACACGTCTGATCGAGGGCTGCCGCCGCCTATTCCGCCGTCGCCATTCAGATCGGTGCCGAAGATGCCATTCGCACCCGATATCGCGCCGCCCAGATTGGGCACAACCAGCGTAGAAGGCGTAGTGCTGCGGAAGCGCCAGATGGAGTTCACCTGAAACCCGAACGGCATCCGCAACACCGCCGATGCCGTCAGAATATGCAGATAATCGTTTCCGGAAGGCCCAAACGTCTGTTTACTATTCGGATGGAAATTGTCCAAAGGCCCCGTGAGAAACTCGGCGCGCCCAGCCCCAGCCGACGCCTCGGCGCGTCCCAGCGCATAGCTGATCGTGTACTGCGTATCGTGCAGTCGCATGAAATTGCCCACGCGTCCAGTCAGGTTAGCTTGGACGGCGCGGTATTTAGTAAATCCGCCCTGGAACAGCCTAGCTCGCGTGTAGTACGCGCTCTTGCCCTGGAAAATCGCATCGGTTGCCAGACCGAAAGTCTTGATCGTTGCAGCGGGGTGGGAGGCAAGGTATTGATCCACGCTCGCGCCCGCCAGGACTTTGTTTACCTGCGTGGTTGCATTCCCCACATTGAGGGTGCTGGCCGCCCGGCGTTGCTCAAAATCCACTCCCATATAAGGCAGGCCAATACCGTGGTTGTAAATGTAATCCACGGTCAACACCGTTCCCGGATGCAATTCGTGCTGAATACCAATGTTGAACTGCAGCGCATAAGGGCCCTTAAACTGGTTCCCCGGAAGCTGATATCCGAACGTGAGACCGCGTGAAGTCTTGAATAACGAATTGCCTTTGGCGGGATCGAATTTATACGTGGAATACGAGTTCTGCAGCGCATTATTGATCCGCAGGATGGTTGGTAGCACATCTTTGATTGGCCGACCCACCAAATCGCTGTAGTCGCCGTCCGCATGTTTTCCGTCGATGTTAATAGGAGTTCCGTCCGGACCGAATACACCGCTCTCAGTGAAGGAGTCGGGACCGATTCCGGCCGGCAACTGCGCGAACTCATCGAAGAGAATGTTGTTGAAGATGTTGGCCTCATATGCTTTGTAGAAGCCGCCCCGAATGGCCGTCTTGCCGGATCCGGTGGGATCGAAAGCAAAGCCAAAGGACGGCGAAAAGAGGTTTTTAGGAGCTTTGGGCGTCTGGGAGAAGCCTTTCCCATACAGTTCGAGATCGGGCTCGCGGTGCACGTTCGGATCATTGGAAAAGAAGCCGCTGTCGTACTCCCAGCGTAACCCCAGGTTCAGGGTTAGCCGCCTGGTCAGCTTAATCGTATCGCCGCCATAGATCCCAGTCCGGTTGTTGATATGGCAGCCGTGCGGTAACCGATGGCATGGGGCCAGAGTGAAAAATCCGTTAGCTGGTCCACCCGAGAACGAATCCAGCGGAAAGTTTTGAGGAACCTTGAGGTCCAGACCCGCCTTCTGCAGATCCAGTTTGGTGCCGGCGTCGAAGACTCCGTTGATAGTAAGAGGTCCGGCGAAGTTTGCAAAGCCGCCCAGTTTCAGGTGGGTGTACCCGCCTCCAAAACGAACGGTATGCTTGCCCAACAAAAAACTGCCGTCATAGGAAATCTGAATATTGTCCTGATAGGTGGCTTGGGGCGCCAGCCCATTCGGTCCCGCCCCGTAGCTACCCACATTGAGCTGGTATTGCTGGCCATTCAAGCTAGGGAACTTATCCTGAAGCTCCTGCGAGACGATTACGTTGTTAAAGTTGACGTATCCATATCGAAGCGAATTGGCTAGGCGCCCTCTGGAATAATCTAAGCCGATCGTATGAGTATTGGTATTGTCAACGTTCTGGAAAGGTGAAGGCGGCGTTCCCCCGGTCGAGAGGTCGTAATTGTGCTGAAATTTGTAGAATGCACGCGCGGCGGATGTGATGTTCCAGTCCACGCGGCCAAGCGCGTATCGAAGCGCGGTCGGAAAAGGTTGGCTGACATTCAACTGCGGGAATTCCGCGGAAGTGAAGCGCGCCTGGCTGTTCTGATAGGTACGCTCGAAGTTGCCGAAGAAGAACAGCCGGTCTTTGATGATGGGACCGCCCAAGGAGACGCCGAAGCGCTTGCGGTTGAAGGGCTCGCTCTGAGAGTTATAGTCCAGACGCGCACCCAAATCCTGGTTATAGAAATCGTAAAATCCGCTGCCATGCAGCTGATTGCTGCCGCTCTTAGTAATAACATTGATGGCCCCGGTGGAGGTCAGCGAAGTGGAGATATCTAAGGAAGACCGCGTGATCTGGAACTGCGCCACCGCTTCGTCCGAAATATTCGCCGTGGTGGTTCCCACTGTCTCGTCCGTAACATCGATCCCGTCAAT
>JBBSHP010000703.1:0-3600 GCA_038232555.1 Bryobacterales bacterium | reverse complement strand
TATCTGGCATCGGCGGGACTGGTCGCGTCCGTGGCTATCCCGGCTCTGGCTGGAGTTCGCGCATCCATTTCCGTACGGTTCTTTCTCGGTGAGATCGCTACGGGCACACGGATTCTGTTCCGCGTACCTGCCCTGCGGCGAGCTCTGCTCCTGAGCTTTGCGGAAGCGACCGCAGGCGCCGCCGCAATCGTGTTAACGGTCGTCTATGTTCGCAACTCACTGGGCGGCAGCGAAATGACATTCGCTTTTACCATGGCCGCTGTCGGCCTTGGATCGTCTTTGACGGCAATCCTGCTGAACCGCTGGAGCAGACTTTTTGAAATGCGTGCAAGCAACGACGCGGAACTGCATGGTGCGAGGCACAAGTGGACTGGCCGTGCTCTTGGTGTGGGAGGACTTGTTTTGACAACGGTTCTTCTCCCTGGAGCCCTCGGGCCACCGCTGGCGGTTTTTATTCTGTTATGGATTGGCAATGGAGCCGGTCAGGCGATGATCGCAATACCCTCTTCGACGCTGCTCGCCGAACATACCTCAGAGGCTGAGCGGGGCAGAGCTTATGCGGCGCATTTCGCCCTCACCCACGCATGCTGGTTGATTACCTATCCGGTTGCAGGGTGGGCAGGAACCCTATTCGGTCCCGCGATGACCTTCTCCGCGTTAGGACTTGTTTGTGCATTGATTACAGCCAGTCACAGCAGCGCCAACTTTATTTTCGCCCGATTAAATCCTTACCCCTCAACGCTTTCCCCCCGCTTACCTCGCCTCGCCTCAATCAAACCGTCCACTCTAAAAGTAAACTGAAATTGCTAGGAAGAATTGTGCGGACCAGTTCCAGAGCGCGATCATGGAGAATTTCATAGCTTCAAACGTGCCAAGCCAACAACCCCCGAAGGTGTGGCGCATCTTTGGCAAGAATCGTAGTCCCGGAACAGGATGCGCGGCAAACGACGTGCGCACGCCAGCATATGCAACAGCTTAGAGAGGCGCAGAGAAAAATTATAAACTCGCGAAGTTTTCCGCAGATGCGCTGCAATTGACTGCGCCGCAGCATGATCGCTCTTCAGAACTGGGGAATTTTAGTTCGATAACTGAAACAAAAGGTATACAGGGCTCGTCTCAAACTGGAAAATCAGAATGATGCTCACCAGACAGATGCTTCGCACTCGTGTCCTGCCCGCCTAAATGGCGATCGGGTTCTTAACGGCAGCCGGCGCGGCGGAGCTTTATCCTCCCGCACTGTGGTCGGGACATCGATACTGGATGATCGGGCCATACCGCGGTGGTCGGGTCACCACTGTCACGTACAGCAAGCCTGAATTGCAGACCCATATCACTTACCCCAACAGCACGGCCACAGGCACGGATCAAAAGCTGAACAAGATCCTCGGGCCCTGGAAATAGGTCCCCGAAATAGGTCCCCATGGATATCAACGAACTTGCGCGGCTGGCAGGCGAGTATCAACTTATACTCGATGCGCAAAAAGTTCGTATCGCACCCACCAGCTTCGCTTGGTACCCTTACGATTCTCTGGGAAACCTGTTCAATCTGGATGAAACGCTGACGGGCGAGCGGAGACGGATACTGGACCTGATTGGCAACGATCCGGTGCTGGATGTGGGCTGCGGAGACGGAGATCTGGCGTTCTTCCTTGAATCGGTCGAGTGCCGGGTCCACGCGGTTGATCATGCGCCTACCAACTACAACGGAATGCGCGGAGTGTGGTCGATGAAACTCGCCCTCGGCTCCAACCTGGAAATACATACAGCCGACATCGACGCACAGTTCCGGCCGCCGGTGAAGCGTTATGGGGCGGTCTTTCTGCTTGGGGTTCTGTACCATTTGAAGAACCCTTTCTTAGCTCTCGAAACCCTGGCGCGTCATTGCCATTACTGCTTTCTATCCACCCGCATTGGCGCACTGACTTCCGATGGAGGCACTAACTTTTACGACGCGCCCCTGGCATACCTGCTGGCGCCGGGCGAGGCCAACTCAGATGCAACTAATTACTGGATCTTTTCAAACGCGAGTCTGCGTCGTCTTCTGGACCGCACCCACTGGGAAATCCTGGACTACAAGGTGTTCGGAGAGGTGGCTAGCGCAGGTCCTTGCGATCGGCAAACGGACTTGCGTGCGTTCTGCTGCCTGCGTAGTCGGCTGTTTGATTATGTGGGGAACGGGCGGCTGCTGAAAGGGTGGCACGGCCTGGAGCAAAATGCATGGAGGTGGACCGAGCGCTGCTTTTCAGTGGAATTCCCCAGCCCGCCGCCGCATGGCGTCCTGACCCTGCAGTTCGCTTTGCCGGAAACAGTAATCCGGCAGCTTGGATCGGTGACACTCAGCATTTCCGTGAATCGCATCGCGCTCCCGGAAGCGATTTATCGCGATTCCGGCGAGCACATCTATACCGCCCCTGTCGATTCCTCCGGACCCGCCCTGGTCGAGTTCGAGACCGATCGGGCGCTTCCACCGCAGTCTCCCGACGAGCGCCAGCTAGGGGTTATGGTTTTGTCGGTGGCGATCCTACCGGCGCCTTGAAGACGGTAGTTCTACTAAGCGCTGCATTACAATGTGCGGAAGAATCAGCGAGTAGTTTGTGCAACTCGGGCCTTTTCAGTTGCGCCGTGCTTTCGGCGCACGAGTTCCGTTTCACACGATCAAAGCGAAGTAGTGATAAATACGTTGTGCGTCACCGTCGTTCCTCCGACCTGGACAGTCAGGGGCCAATCACTCGCTGAGAGGTTGGGAACTTCGACGTTGAATTGGTACAAGCCGACGAAGTTCGGCGCCAACCCTGCATAGGAGACGGTTGCTGGAGTCTGACCGAACAGGATGGTGATCGGGTTGGTGAGGCTGGTCGCCTTCGTATTGATTACGCCCGCTGAAGTGGCGGGCGAAACGGGTCCAAACCCGAGACCGTATAGCGTGATCACTTCTCCGGGCTTGGCGGGACGCGTATTTACACCGCTGATAGCTCCGGTCGCTCCGACGACGACGAGATTACCCGAATCGTTCGAGGGAAAGATCGCTACAACATTCGCTTTGTTGTTTACGACGAATGAAGCGGGCGCCAACAGTGCGGGCGCGAGGTCGGAGGTTTGCAATGCAAAAGCATCGGTCTCGCCTTGCGAGTTCCTCAGAACTAGGGGGACCCCGGCTCCGATTGGGATTCCGTCCGGCACCTGCACGTTTACTTGGCCGGGACTGACAAAATCCACGTAAGCCTCTTTCCGTCCACTGTAACGCTCACTCCATCGAGTGATAACGAAGCATTGTTGCCGTTGAAATCCGAACTCTGCCAAGTGCGTGTGCTGGTCGCCAGATTACTGCCGAAGATCTCCAGCCAGCTTCCGGGTGCAACTCCAGCTTTGGCGTTGAATGCGCTTGCACTCACGACACCGCCAGCCGTAATCACAGGCTTGTCCCCGGCCGGGGCGGCGGCACTCAACTGTAGCTTGCGAGTGATCTCCGGTAAGATTGCCGTCGCCGTGAGCGGCATTCGCCGCCACATAAATCGTCAACTGGACCCACATTAGACAACGGGGAGATCCAGGTCACGCGGATAGTGTTCGTGCTGTACGGACGGCGGTGTTGAATGAACT
>JBBSHP010000702.1:0-3600 GCA_038232555.1 Bryobacterales bacterium | reverse complement strand
CGAAGAGGGTTTCAAAATCACAGCGCCCACCAAGCCTTGAGCCGGCTCTCAGCCGGAGCAGACTTCAGGCGGCTTCAGCCGCAACCTCGACTTTCAGTCGCAAAGGATTCTACCGGCTTTCAGCCGGTAGTCTTTTAAATCTCCGTGCCCAAGACCTAAAATATCGCGAGGTCGCCGAAATAATGGACTTCACCACTTTCGCTGTTGGTGAATTCCTGAAACGTGATTAGGTGGTCCGAGATCGATTCAACTGGCCTTAAGGCTGGTGTTCTAGCGTGTCCTACAAGTGCCCATGAAACTCCTCCACCGTCGGGCCGGCCTGCCGGATGATGGCACGGAGGGTGCCTTTGTCCAACGCCGGGTGGTACGGAACAACCACACGCACGGGCGGATTGACACGTTTCCCGATAATATGGCAGCCGCGCTGGCGATCCAGCGAGAAACCGCGTTTGAACAGGGCCGCAACGCAAGCTTTACCCGAGATGCCGGCAGCTTACTCAGACGGCGACAACTTCGGCCTGAAACCGATCCTCGGGCACTGGCACGCTGTCAGAGCGCAGCGACTCGATATACAGGTCGATCGCTTCCTTTATATTGTTCAGCGCTTCCGCTTTGGTGCTGCCCTGAGATACGCAACCTGGCAGGCTGGGGCATTCTACCACCCAAAAGCCATCCTCACCTGGGTAGACCAATACTTGGCGGTGCTGGGGCATGTCTTCAGCGTATCAGGAGGAGGATCAATGACAATTTAAAGCGCTCGTAATTATCTTCACTGGGGTGTGCTGTAACTCCGCCGTGGGCCGGACCTGCGGTGGGATTCCTGCGCCGGTCTTCGCGGCGGCTTAGCGTAGTGAATGCCGCGAGTTTTGCTCCTGGCCCGGTCGCGTCGGGGGAGCTCGTTACGATCTTCGGAACGGATCTAACCGGTCCGGTCACGTTCAGCGACGTTCCGGCGACCATTGTCTATAGCTCATCAACTCAGGTGAGAGCAACGGTGGTTTACCTGATCGGCCGGGCAGACCACACTAGTGAAGGTCGGGTCCTCAGCGGCGGTTACGCTCAGCGTGGCACCCTCCGCGCGTGGCATCTTCGCGGCCGTCTCCAACGGCGATGGCACGCTCACGACCGGCTGCGGGCCGCTCACGCAAGATCCGTTGCCGGAATGCCAGCTTCCGGTCTCCGCAACCATCAATGGAGAACCGACCCAGGTTCTATACGCCGGGATCGCACCCGGCTCGATGCAAGGAGCGAATCAGGTCAATGTAGCTGTCCCAATTGATCTTGTCGGGGGGCCGATCACCATCGTCCTCACTGTCGGGGCTGCTTCGCAAGTCATTCTCCTACACACTTCCATGAAGAAGGGCACCTCTTATTCTGTCTGTTGCTGTCGCGTTATCGACGCAGATGGTGAGCCAAAGCCGGGGCCGCGGGGGCGTTGAACGAGGGCTGAATCCTCGTATCAGAGTCGCGGCCCGAGATCGATTTAATTGGCCTCGGGGCTGGTGTTCTGATGACGAGACTCTACCGCAGAAACTCTTGGTGTCTATGGTCCTCAATGCAACTCGATCACCGTCAGCTCGGGGATCAACCGAAAATGACGCACGTTCCCCGTCACAACTGCGTAGCCGAGTTCGACGGCGGTCGAGCCGATCAGAAGATCGGCGAAGGGAATCGTCATGCCACGATTCTTGGATTCGCCGTCGATCTTCGCAGCCACCCGGGCCGTCGCAAGCGTGAGCGGTTCCACTGGCAACGATCTCAACACTTGCTCAACGAATTCGATGCGGCGCGCGTGAAGGACCGAATCCTTAGCCCGCCAAATGCCGTGCAGAAGCTCCACAGCCCCGACAGCCGACAAAGCCGCGTCAGTTTGTCCGCACGCCATCGTGAGCCGTTCGATCAGTTGATAGACAGTCCACCCCCGCCGTTCGGCCTTGATGACGACACTCGAGTCTACGATCACTCCCACGATGAAGATAGCGACTCGTGGCTGCGGATCAAAGCCTCTAAGTCGGCACTGAAACCTGGGTCAAGTGTTGCCTTGGAGCCTGCAGCCAGCTGTAGGCATTCCGATAGAGGACGTCCGTGGCGTGGAATGGGCTGGATGACTGCATTCAGTCCGGTCACCCGTTCTACAACCACCTCGGAACCCAAATCGATGTGGCGCAGCACGGAAGCGAAATCGTGAATGGCTTCTGTTTCGCTCAGGTGAATTACCGGCCTGTTCATATCACGATCATAGCGCCGCTGTTCTGTCGCGCAGGACTTCACGCCTCCCGCCTGTCACGCCGGCAGTTTGAGGCGTTATACTCTCGTTGAAGATCGGCTTTAGCGCGATCCGTCAGTCGGTGCACTTGACATGACTCTCACAGATAACGGTAACGGAACTTTTACAGACACGGGGACAGGTTTGACTTGGCTATCGGAGGACGATCAGATTAAGCGCAACTATGAAGAGGCGCGGGTCTATTGCAAAGAACTGTCAATAGCAGGGTTCTCCGATTGGCGTTTGCCGACTCTCGCAGAGTTTGAAACTCTCACGAAAGCCGCCAAAACGGCTAATTACAAAGTGAACACATACTTCAACGCTGAAACTGATGCCGATTATTGGTCCGCAAGCATCGGGCCTGAAAGCAATGTCGCGCACATCGGAGATGGAACCACAATGTTTCTGACCAACAGGTACTGTGTGCGCGCAGTTCGGCCATGAGGTGCTGCACGTGCGACTGATGAATCTGTTCAAAAAAACTCCGCGCGGGGAAGAGCATATCCGGCAGGAGAGTACGCGTCAAGCGAGCATGGCATGGTCGAGTGCAATCGAAAGCATTCGCGTTGGCTCAAACAATCCGCATTTAATGGATAAAAATATTCTGGATCTGCTGGAGGCTCTCGGTAATGCAAGACCCGGAATGCTCGGGAATGAGGCCATACTCAAGAAGCAAATAGCGAGTGTAGGGACCTCAGCTTTCCAGCTACTTATCGAAGTACTAAACGATAGGCATGCGTTCGGCTCCTTCGTCCGTCATGGGGCGTTTAAGGCTGTGTGTGAGCTCGGGGACAAACACACGTTGCCATATTTAATCGCGTTTTATCAGCAAACTGGGTTCCGCGAGGAAGAAGAAGAAAGAGATGAAGCGGGAAGGCTATTTGATGCTATTGCGCGGATTGGAAATGCCACCGCCGTTGACTTCCTTATCGAGGAAATTAAAAAACTTTCCACAAACGAACGTCCGGTTGCTTTTAGTGGTTTTACGCTAACATCGGTGGCCCAGACTACAAGCGACGGTCAAGTCTCTACTTTCTTTGTGAGAGGGGCGTTCAGGCACTGGAGAACATCCTCAGGAACGACCTGCTGCACGTTTCCCCCCAAGCACTACGATCCATTGCTCAGATGGAAACGCGAATTCTACCCTGCTGGTTTCATCATTCCGACGGGGGCTGGAGTGAAGATACGGTAGACTGCAGCCGAGTAAAGCAACTCGCAGAGCGGGCTAGTGGCTGAGGCACGGGCGGCTATACTGCCCAAGTGTGACGACCATAGATAAATCTGTCACCTATGCTCGTCCGAGGTGTGATGATTTCGGAAGGTGAGGGGGGAGG
>JBBSHP010000701.1:0-3603 GCA_038232555.1 Bryobacterales bacterium | reverse complement strand
TGACGCTCTCGCCGGCATGGTAGCGCCAAATGATCTGAGCCCTGTGAACCTGGCGCGCTTCCGCCGTGCGGGAGTCCGCAACCGATCCAGCGTTTGCTTTTCGGCATCGGTCAGAAAGAGACAGGAATGTCTTGATAGACTCGCCACACGGCAAGCTTATCAGAAAACATAATCACATGGATATGTTTAAGTGATACGCTCTATTAGTAACAAACGTTTCACGTTTTAAAGCGGGCAGCAACCCCAGAGCCCCCCGAATCTGCTATACTGGTTTTTCGAGAAAGTAAATCTGCAGTACCTTCCGCTTTTTGCAGTTCGCCGATTTTTCTTCCTCCTCAGTCTATAAAATGATTAAATTCTCAGAACTATCTTTGTGCTCTGTGTTGCAGAGCAACCTGGCTCGGCACAAATTTGTCCAGCCCACCCCTGTGCAAGCCGAGGCGATCCCCCCGGCTCTGGCTGGTCGCGACGTGGTCGCCACCGCACAAACCGGAACCGGCAAGACTCTTGCCTTCCTTCTTCCGATGCTGGAATCACTGCTTGGAAAGACCGGCGTCTCCGGCGTACAAGCGGTGATCCTCAGCCCCACCCGCGAACTCGCCATTCAGATTAACGAGGCTTTCGCTCAGCTTTCTCTCGGCACTGCCATTCGTTCGGCCGTCGTCGTCGGGGGCCTGAACGAAACCACTCAGTTGCGCGCCATCAACAAAGGGGCTCAGGTCATCATCGCCACCCCCGGCCGTCTCTGTGATTTTCTGAACCGCAAGCTGGTCAACCTGGGCAACGTCCGGTTCTTTGTACTGGATGAAGCCGACCGCATGCTCGACATGGGTTTCCTCCCGTCGATTCGCATCGTGCTCCAGGCCATGCCCGCGCCGCGTCAAACGCTGTTCTTCTCGGCGACCATTGAGAAATCGGTCGCGCACCTGATCGAATCGCATGTGAAAAATCCGGTTCGCATCGCGATTGGGGTGTCCTCCCAGCCAGTCGACCTCGTCGATTTGCGGGTCTATGAAGTCGAGCAGGACTGCAAGGTCAGTCTGCTGACCAAACTTTTGCAGGACGAAGCAGGGTCGTTCCTGGTATTTGCCCGGACCAAGCACGGCACGGACCGGCTAGCTAAGAAATTGTCGGCCGGCGGCGTGAAGACCGGTCGCATTCATGGCAACCGCACCCAGAGCCAGCGCAATCAGGTTCTGAGCGAGTTCAAAGACGGCGGCTATCGTGTACTGGTCGCAACGGACGTGGCAGCCCGGGGAATTCACGTCGAAGGCATCGCGCATGTGGTCAACTTCGATCTGCCGCAAGTGCCGGGCGACTTCATTCACCGTGTAGGACGCACCGGCCGGGCAGGTGCCCGTGGTGTGGCGTCGACCTTCAGCACACGGCAGGAACGCAGCGAAATCCGCAAGATCGAGCGCGAACTGAACATTCGCCTGCTGCAGCAGGAAGTTCCTACAAACTTGGTCCGCGAAACTAAGCAGGCCTCCAAAGTCATCGTCATGCCCGACGATACTCCCAAGCGCCCCACCTCGCGCTTTACACCTCGCAAGAAGTTTGCCGGACGCTGGTAAGGACATTCGCGCGCTTAGCCCTGGGCGCGCCAACGGGCTCCTTAGTAGGTAATCGACGTCAATGCCGGAGCCGGCGCCTTGCCCACCACTACCGGCATTTGGAGCTCCGGCATCGGCTTCGCGGCGAATAGTTTCCGGCACGGGATGGCCAGCCAGCGAGCCACCCGCGTGGCCTTCTGCCGCCGGGCGCTGTCGGTCGAGATTCCCGTGTTGGCGTACATCTGCCGGTATAGCTTCGAAATGAAAAGAAACGCCAGCCGGCCCTTCAGCGTCGGTACGCATTTCGAGCGGTCCCACACCTCGCGCATGCTGTAGAAGCTGTCCCAGACGCCCTGAGTGCGTTCGCGAATCTCATCCATGCTCATGGTCTGATGAGGCGTGAACATCTTCGGCCGCACACTCGCCGGGATCAGCCAGTAGCGCGTGATGGGGATCCCGTCCACCTGAGGAACGGAACCCTCCATTTTTTTTTCCCAGCGATCGAAGTCGACTGTGCCGGGAAAAGGCGTCATCATGACGAACTGCGCAAAGGTCAATCCCGCTTGCTTAGCTAATGCAGCCGTAGCCGCAAAGGTGTCTTCGCGATCCGAAGGCAGTCCGAAAATAAAAGATCCCAGAACATGCACGCCGTGTTCCTTGAACGTGCTGAGCCGCGTCGCCAGGTCGGCCCCGGCCGAGTTGAAGTTCTTGAATACATCCTTCAGCCCCTCTTCAGTGACGGATTCCACCCCCACCAGGGCGCCTTTGATGTGGGCCTCGCGCATCGCATCCAGGAACTGAATGTCCTCGCCGGCTTCCATCGTGATCTGAGTGAAGAACACCATGTCATGCGGAAGCTTCGCCAGCTTCTCCATCAATTCGAACCGCTCCGCCCGAATCGCTTTCAGCTCCGATAACCGCGTCAGATTGCCTTGTTTCTCAGCGAGCTCTATATCGGTGATCGTAACCGGATAGAAGTTGTCGTCCGCTAGCGCGATAAACCGGAACCCCAGCCGGCGCAACGTCACAATCTCTTGGATCACGATGTCCGAGCTTCGCTGGCGCGGCTTCTGTCCATCCGTGCGCCAGACCGAGCAGAATGAGCAATGCTTCGGGCAACCCCGTACGGTTTGTACGGAGGCCCACATGTACCGGTCCCGGGGTGCCAGGTCCCACCGCGCCGCCAGGAACTGCTCTCCGGAAATGCGGCCACCGTCATACACTCGGCTCGCGCTGCCCGCGACGAGATCCCGGAGAACCGTACTCCAAATCACATCTCCATCGCCTTTCACGACAACATGCGCTCCGCCGAGCTCAAACGATTCTTCTGGATATAAGGTGGCATGAATGCCCCCGTATACCACTTGAGCGCCGCGTGCCCGGGCGAGGCGTCCGACTTCCATCCCACGAAGGGCGTTACCCGTATGGATGCCGATGCCCACGATGTCGCCCGCCTGTATGCGCTCCGGGTCGATCTGATCCAGAGTCTCGTCCGTGATAAGGGGTTCGCCGTATTCCGGTGGGGTGGCGGCGGCCAAGACGTAGAGCCAACGGGGTGTGATTACGCCGATTCCGAACGATGTATCACTGGGATTCACCAAGTGAACGCGCATATAGTGTTTGCCTCCTGCTTTCCGTGATCTTCCAGGAACTCGCGATGGCACCGGATTGCTGAAGGCGCATGCTTTCAGAGGATATCACACCGGGTCACCGAAGTTACAAATCCCAGTAAGCAGATTCAACCGCGGTTCGATCCAAAGGTATGGGACATTGTTAGGATCGGCAGAAGGCAAACAATGGACCGGATCAGCTTAGCTTTAGCAATCAGTATCACCGCAACGCTCATAACCCCCGCGCCTGCGCAGGAAGTCTCTCAAAGCGGCTTACGGCTCAAGGCTGAACGGCCCATGGTCAACGAGGCAGAACGCGCTCGCCATGGCATGGTGGCCAGTGCCAGCGTGGTGGCTTCTCAGGTCGGTGTGGAAGTCCTCAAGGCTGGCGGCAATGCGGTCGATGCGGCGGTCGCAGTCGGGTTCGCCTTAGCCGTGGT
>JBBSHP010000700.1:0-3608 GCA_038232555.1 Bryobacterales bacterium | reverse complement strand
GCCATCAGCTTCGGCTCGCTGCACAAGACGGGTAATCGCGTCATCGCATGGCACGGAGTTAAGCTAGGCCTGCCGGACTGGTCGTGTGATTCCCACTGCCTGGCGCTGCACCTTTCGGGACTCTCGGAAGCGGGGTCCGAAGAGCACATCTTCTTCATCGCCAACGCTCACTGGGAGGAACACGTGTTCGAACTACCCGACAGCGGCATTGCATGGTTTCGTTTTGTCGACACCAGCCGCGAACCGCCCGGTGACATCACCGACGTAGGCGCCGAAACGTATTTGTTTGAACAGCGGCAGTATGCCAGCGGGCCGCGCTCCACCGTCGTGCTAATCGGACGACGCCCAGAGGCATCCCGGCAGAGGACGTAAGCGTCACACCGTATGTTATGATCCCGATCAAGTGAGGGTTTCTTCGCCTGTTGCAAACGGGTTGGCACTGATTTTCGATTTGGATGGCGTGGTGATCGATTCCATGCCGATGCACTTGGTTGCCTGGGAAACTTATCTGGAGCGGCTTGGAATCAAGCACACCGATTTCGGCCCTAAGATGCATGGTCGCCGCAACGACGATATTGTCGCAGAATTCATCGGCGGCGCGCTCAGTCCCAAACAGATCTTTGAGCACGGCGCAGCCAAAGAAGCGCTGTTCCGAGAAATGATGAGCTCTGAGCTCGAGCGCCATATTCTTCCCGGACTTAAAGAGTTCCTGGATGCAGTAAATGGGACGCCGATCGGGTTGGCCACGAATGCAGAACCGGCCAACGTCGACTTTGTGTTGGACGGAGCGGGTCTCAAGCCATATTTTCAAGTCATCGTGGACGGCCATCAGGTAGAGCGGCCCAAGCCCTTTCCCGACGTCTACCTTCGTGCTGCGCAATTGCTTAACATCGATCCGGGAGACTGCATCGTTTTTGAGGACTCCCCAACCGGAATAGCCGCGGCGAGAGCGGCAGGATCTCATGTTGTTGCAATTGGAAGCAGCGCCGCAGCGCTCCCGAAAGTAGATCTGGTCATCCAGGACTTCAACCGACGATCCGCGCTGGAACAATGGCTGCGAACAGTAGAGCCTCAATCCTGAGGCTGCTTGGATGGCTTCTACTTGCCTCGCTGGGTAGCGCACAGATCCGGTTTCTGACCCTGGAACAAGCTGCTTCGCGGACCGGGGCGGACCTGGGCGCGGCCTACGAGGGCGAGGAAGTTGCCGTGGTCGGACAAGTCTCAGCGCGGGCCCTTTGGTCCTGGGATTCTCTCGTTATTCCCATCCAAGACAACACCGGATACGGGCTGCTGCTCGACGGGTCCGCAATCCAACTCGACAGTTTCGGCCCCGGGGATTGGATTCAGGTGCGGGGCGTAGTAGCCGCGGACGCCGGTCTTCCCAGGCTCGTGGTTCGGGACCTTCAAAAGTTCCAAACTTTGCCGGCACCTGCAGCTCGACCGGTGGCTCTCGCGGAATTGAACTCGGACCGTTACATGGGTATGCTGGTCACCACGGAAGGAGTGGTCACGAATTTCACCCAGAACTCTTCGGGAGATCTTCTCACCATCGGAGAGAAGCCGGAAAGCATCGACATCTTTCTTCCCAAAGCCCGGGCGCGAGATGCCCGGGACCTAAGTACCTTTCATCGCGGCGACCGTGTGCGGGTAACCGGGATCGGAAGCCAATACTGCCCCCATCCTCCTTACAGCAGCGGTTACCAGGTACTGCTGTCCGATCTTTCCGGAATGGCATTGATCGGAAGAGCCAGCTCCTGGTCCTCCGCATTCTTGCTCGCGGCAATGCTTCTCATCGCGGGCCTCTTGACTACATGGTGGATTCGCGAGAGGCGCATGTCCGAGCAGCGCCGTCAATTGCGCGCACTCAATCAGCTTGTCGAAGAAGTGATCGCGGCCACGTCACCGGTGGAGATCATGAATAAGCTCAACACCGTGGTCCCCACCATTTGGGAGGGGTCGCACGTGTTGTTGTACCTCTATAGCAGAGGCTCCAAGCTGCTGGAAAGCATACCCACGCCGGGGCACTCCGCCCAGATCACGATCCGTCCCGAAGCCCCGAAAGGACCCATCGCAACGGGTGTAGCGCTTTGCCTGAGGAATCGCACTTTGCTAGCTGTGCCGGAAACGAAGCGCAGTCCCTTCATCCGAACCGATGGTGAAAAAGACTTTCCGCGCTCTGTCATGTTTGTGCCCATGTTCGCCCAGAACGAACTGCTAGGCGTGCTGGAATTGGCGTACTTGAAACAGGAGCATAATTTCGGACCTGAAGAACAGGCGGCGACCCAACATCTGGCCAACCAAATTGCCACGGCTTTGCGTCTTCAGGATCAGAAAAGCATTCGAGAGCAGCTTTTCAGAAGCGAACGTCTGGCTGCGGGAGGACAGTTGATTGCGGGCGTAGCTGCTGAGTTGCGGCATCCGCTCAGCTCTATTCTCGAGGTGACCGCTAACTTGATGAAGCGCCAGGGGGCCCAACACACCTCCGAATTGGAGGTAATCGGGTCTGAGGCGGAGCGGGCATCGGGGATTGTGGGCCGGTTGCTCTCATTCGGGAAAATTGGCCAGATGGAAGCCCACCCCGTGGACTTGAATGGGTTACTGCTCGGTTTGCTCCGCTTCCGGTCTCAGGAGCGTAAAAAAAAGGGCATCGAGATTCTGCCCCAGATTCTCAACCAGAGAATCATGGTTCTGGGATCGCAGGGACAGCTTGAGCAGGCATTCCTCAACCTCTTGGTACATGCGGAGCAGGCTGCGGCAGAAGCTCGCGAGATCGCGATGTCGATCTCCACAAGCCTACTTGCGAAGCGCATTGTCGTGGAGATTAGCTATCACTCGCAGATGGGCCACTCGCAGATGGGCGAAACCCGCAAGTCGGATCCGTTCAGCGACACCGAGGCTGAAGGCGGCGTACTCGGACTGGGACTCTGCCGTGCGATCATTCAAAGCCACGGCGGCGAAATTCGATTGGTTCGTGTTTCGGCGACCCAATCCCGGTTTGAAGTGGAGCTGCCCGTAATGGAAGCCGGCCAATCGCGATCCGGGGGCCCCGTGCTGGAACTGCAAGCGGCCCAGCGTCAACTCACTTTCGTCGCAGTGGAACCCGATGCAGCCACCCAGAAGCAACTGGTGGAGCTGCTCAGCAAACGGGGGCATCGGGTGATTCCGGTTAGCAGCGGGGAAGAGGCCGCCGAGCTTGCCCGCCGCTTGAAATTCGACGCAGCGGTATGTTCGACGCGATTAGCCGGACTCAACTGGGTCGATTTCTATGAACGCGTACGCGACCAGGTGGAGAGTTTTGTCCTGTTGACCGACGGCTACGATGCGGACCTGGCGAAAGCCTTTCAGGGCGGGGAAGGTTATGTGCTCAGCAAGCCACTGGACGCAGATCATCTCAGCCGGATACTCGGCGTTATTGAAAAGCGGGACAGCCGCTTCGAAGGCTCGTGGTGAACAGATTGATCTGTGTTGGGCCACGAGGCTGGAGAGGGGTGTGCGACATAGAAGTGGAAGCTCAGGCGGCGGCGCTGCGTGATTCCCAGTAGTGTTCGATCCGATTGTTAAGGTGGCAGCAACGGAGGGCGATGATTGCATTTGCGCCACGCACTGTC
>JBBSHP010000699.1:0-3609 GCA_038232555.1 Bryobacterales bacterium | reverse complement strand
ATTACGTTGCCGTTCTTGACGATGATGTGGATGGTAGGAACCGCGCGCAATCCATACATGTCCAGCCCGGGCTGGCTATAGATGGCGCGAAATACGGCACGACGGATCTGGTCGTCGTTGGGCGAAAGAGGCAGAACCTCGATATTATTGGTGACGCTCTGAACACCCTCGATCCGTTTCACGGATCGTTCCGCATCAGTCTTGAGCGTGGGGCGAGTGACTGCTCCAAAAAGTGTCACATTGTTTCCATTCACGCGGTATGCCAAGTCATCAAAAACGCCGTAGTAAGGCAACATCACCAATTCATGACGTACTTCTTTCGAAATGTGCTCAGACTCGCGGCTGGATGTCCCCTGTGCCGAGCTGACGCTCGCCAGCATGACACAGACGGAAACTGCTGACAGAACAAAGTTTTTCATAAGGTTCTCCTAACTGTTTGATGCGCTGGTCGGGCTATAATTACCGAAATTCTCACAAGGCCTGCTGTGCCGTGCGAATCAACTGGTCTTTTCTTCCAGTTCGGCCCAGCGTGCATATAGCTCGTTGACGGCCTTCTCCGCTTGCTCCATTTCGCGATACGCCTCCTGCACCAGACGTCCGTCGCTAACGATGGCCGGATCGTGCAGGGCCGCCCGCTTCGTCTCCAGGGCCTGTTCCGCCTCGATGATGCGCTGCTCCATGCCAGCATGCTCCCGGCCATCCAGGTAGGAGAGCTTCTTTTGAACGGGCAGTAGCTTTGCAACGGCTGCGTCTACAACGGGCTTCGGCACGGATTTGGCCTGCTTGCGCCCGGTCTGCCAAACGTCCCATTGAGAATAATCGGCGAAGCGCTCCGAGGCGCCCTTTCCATCCAGACCGAGCACCAGGGTTGAAACCCGATCCAGCATGTAGCGATCGTGCGTCACCAGTACCAACGCGCCCGCGAATTCCAGCAGGCTCTCTTCCAGCACCTCGAGAGTCGGGATATCCAGATCGTTGGTCGGCTCGTCTAAAAGCAGGATGTCAGCCGGTTCAAGCATCAGGCTTGCGATTAATACGCGAGCCCGCTCTCCGCCCGACAACCGGCCCACGGGTTGACCGAGTTGCTCACTCGAAAACAGAAATCGCGAGGCCCACGAAGCCACATGAATCACTTGATCCCGATAAATCACTGAATCGCCGTGGGGAGCCAGCGCGCGTCGTAAGGTAACTTCGGGGTCCAGTTTACGGTCCTGGTCGAAATGCACAATGCGCAGTAAATCAGCCGTTCGAACCTCGCCTTGATCGGGCCGCAACTCGCCTTGCAACAATCTCAACAAAGTTGTCTTCCCGCTGCCGTTCGGTCCCACCAGGCCCACTCGCATGCCCGTTGTGATCGTAAAGCTCAGAGCATCGAAGAGAGTACGGCCGCCCATTTCGTGCGTAACACCGTCCAGCTCGATCAACCGTTTTGTTTTCCGGTCCGACGCGGTAAAGTCGATCCCGGCAGTCGCAGTGCGGGTCCGCGCATTTAGGTCCGCCAGTTCGCCAATCATTTCGTGCGCTTTGCCGATTCGAGCCTTGCTCTTGGTGGCTCTCGCCTTAGGCCCGCGGCGCAGCCACTCCAATTCGGTCTGCACCCGGTTCTCGAGCGACTGTTGACGGCTGGCTTGGGCATGCAAAAACTCAGCCTTCTTCTCAAGGAAGACGCTGTAATTTCCTTGCACTCGCAGCAGTCCGTCGGGATAAGCGCGATTTAATTCCAGCATGCCGGTTGCTACGTTCTCCAGAAAATAGCGGTCGTGGCTGACCACGATGCAAGCGAACGGCGCGTTCTTGAGCAGATCTTCCAGCCAGTCGATACCCGCCAGGTCCAGGTGATTGGTAGGCTCGTCAAGAAGAAGTACATCGGGGTTCTGTACCAGTGCTTCAGCAATCGCCAGACGTTTGCGCCAGCCTCCGGACAACGTCTTGGCTGCTACGTCGGTATCCTTAAAACCAGCGCGTCCCAGCGTCTCGGAGATGAGCGAATCTCGTCTGGCCGCGTCCGGAGAGAGACGATCCAGAGCTCGCCCGATTACGAGCCGTATGGAATCGCCCGGAGGGAAATCCGATTCCTGAGCGACATAGTTAAGCGCCAGCCGCTTGCGTACAGCCACCTCTCCGCTATCGGGTTCCTCGCGGCCTGACAGGATCTGGAGCAGTGTCGACTTGCCGGAACCATTGGGGCCGATCAACCCCAGACGGTCGCCCTCCGAGATGGTGAGCGACAGATTACGAAACAGCGTCGCCGCCCCGTAAGACTTGACCAAACCTTTCGCGTTCAGCAACAGACCCAATTATTCGTTTGCCATCCTATTTCTATTGTCCTAGTAGCCGGTAGGCCGGTTCTGCAGATGTATTGCGGGAAGAACTGTTATGCTCGGAAATCATGGTCAGATTTGTTGGATGCCTGCTCCTTGCGGCTTACGCGTTGTGCGCCGCCCCGCCCGAGCGTGAACCTTCCGCCGATGCGCGCCTGAAGAAATCATTTCGCCGCGCCGAGCGGAATGGCTGGATATACGTGCATCTGGAGGGCTCCCCGGCGGAGGTCGGGTACCAACATGGCTACCTGCTCGCGCCTGAGATCGACGACACATTCAAAGTGGTTTCCGCAGGGCTGATGCACGATTCCAAGAAAGATTGGGCGTTTTTCCGGACGGCGTCCGAAACCGTCCTCTGGCCGCATGTGGAGCAGCAGTATCGGGACGAATTAACCGGGATCGTCGAAGGACTAAAGGCGAAGAGCGTCAAGCTCGATCTGTGGGACGTCGTGGCGTTGAACGCCTGGCTTGAACTGTCGCCCTACTATACAAATTGGTACGACAAGCAGCACAAGATTATTTCCGCCAAGCGACCAGTCCCCGAGCACTGTAGCGCTTTCGTAGCCACAGGCAAGTACACGCGCGACGGTAAAATCGTCATCGCGCACAACAATTGGACCGAATACAAAGAGGGCTCACGCTGGAACCTCATTTTCGATATCGTCCCAACGCAAGGTCATCGCATCCTGATGGATGGGATGGCAGGCCTGATCCATAGCGGCGATGACTTCGGAGTGAATGACGCGGGCCTCGCGATCACCGAGACCACCATCGGTTATTTCGCAGGCTTCGATCCAAACGGCATTCCAGAATTTGCCCGCGCCCGGAAAGCGATGCAGTACGCCACCTCCATTGACGAGTTCGCCGCCATCATGAAGCAAGGCAACAATGGCGGCTATGCGAACAACTGGCTGATTGCCGACCAGAAGACCAATGAGATCGCCAGCCTGGAGCTGGGCTTGCGGAACGTGACGTTGCAACGCAGCCGCGATGGGGTGTTTGTGGGTTCCAATTTCCCCGCCGACAAGAAACTCATCGCGCAAGAAACGGATTACCCGGTGAAAGACATGGGCATCAGCGCGAATGCCCGGCATCTCCGTTGGGACACTCTGCTGGCCGAGAACAAGGGCAGGATTGACGTAGCGGCCGCGCAGCGCTTTCTGGGCGATCACTACGACACCTTTGCCAAGAAGACCGAGCCCAGCGAACGCACTCTATGCGGACATATCGACCTTTCCCGCCGCGGATCCAAGCCCTGGCAGCCCTCTTACGGGATCGCCGGCGCCGT
>JBBSHP010000698.1:0-3609 GCA_038232555.1 Bryobacterales bacterium | reverse complement strand
AGGACCCGGCGGGTCTAACCGGATCGCTCCATAAAACGGATAGACTGCCGGGTCCACGGCCTTGATGGACACCAACATAGGTGGCTGCCAGAGCGAGGCTGCGGCCATAGAGAGCGTCTCGGTGATCCAGGTGCGTTCGACGCCGCGCCGCGAAAGGTCGTCCAGTGCGGCTTGCTGGTCCGGGGATGGCAATGTAAAGACACGAAGCGACAAGTCCGCAGCCATCAAAGTGCGGGCCTGGGTGAGCAGTAGATCGTGGAAGGCCCGGCTGAACCCTCGCACGCCTGTGAGTGAACCGACGCCGACGGCCACGGCCAATATCACAAACAGAAACTTAACTGACGATGCGCGCGACTCACGCCAGGCAATCTTGAGGGCCGTGTGCCAGCCAAATGTCGGTCGGTTATTGCGCAAGCTCGAAGGTGAAAGCGGACACGGGAGTCGCGGAAGGGCCGTACCGCGATACAGGGATTTTTAAAAGCTCAAGGAACCAGTCGGGTGGGTAAGTTGGGTATTCGAGAAGAATCAGGGTTTTGAAGTAGACTGCTGAGGATACTTTGGGGAGCGACCTGCATTCCTTGAGCTTTCCCTGTTTTTCATGCCACACCCAGAAGAGCATGCCAGTTGCCAAATCGCGCCCGCTTCATTATCAACAACTCGGCACACTCGCTCTTGTTCCTTTTCTGAAAAAGTTACCAAGCTCGAGCAGATGACAGTGCAATTCTGGTCGTACCGCCCGCAGCTACCGGGCTGCACGGCCGCCTCCGGCACCGTTGCCATTCTGGTCCAGAACCGGCAAAGCAGCGGGAGCGCGGCTGACCACTCCCTTATGTGCTTCCTCCATATTGATCTCGTTGTTCCTGAGTATTTGACCGGTCGCCACGTCCAGGTTGACGCGCGCCCGACTGTATTGGCTAAGCGCATTGACCTCTGAGGACTGGGAATTGGCCAGATCGCGCTGGGTTTGAATGACCTGATAGATAGTAGACGCGCCCAAGGCATATTTCTTTTGTTCGGCATCCAGAGTCTGTTCTTCCAGGATGCGCTGTTTGGTAGCGGCTTGGTACCGGGCGCGGGCCTGCTGCAGCCCGATCAGGCTATTCTGCACATCCACCCGGATCTGGTTAATCTGCTTCTGCAGCGTCAATTGGGATTGCCTTAAAGTGAGCTGGTCGCGGACATAATCTGCCTGCGCGGCCCTGTTTCGGAGCGGAATGTTGAGATTCACTCCGAATCGGTAGTCGGGGAAGTCGCGTCCGAACAGTTGCGCGAGTACGGTGCCATAACCGCCCACAAAAAATCCATTCACCGGGTTACATATATTGGCTGGACACGCGGGACCGCGAACGAAGCCCGAGGGTTGGCCGTTGATCCCAAGCGTCGGAAGACTATTGATCTGGCCGGCCTGCGCATGATTGGTCAATTCGGCGAACGCGTTGATGGTGGGCAGCAATCCGTTACGGCTCCCGGCCAGATTAATCTGGCTGTTTTCCAGATTCAATCGGCTTTGGGCAAGCTCCGGCCGTTCGCTGAGAGATTGGTCCACCAAATCCTGGACGGGTTGCACCTGTTCGACATCCGGCAATTTGATCGAATCGGTAGGTACGATGCGGGCTTCGGCAATACTCGGACTAGCCACACCGGTGCGGCTGAGCACGTTCTTGATAATCGTCTCCTGCTGGAGGACGTTGGTCTCGGCCACGGTAAGGTCCTGTTCGCGTGCGGCCACTTCCGCCTCAGCGCGTACGATTTCGATCGGCGCCAGGGTACCAATTTCGACCTGTTTTTTGTTGTCGTTGTAGAGTTTTTCCGAGACACCTAACGATTCCCGGGCCACCTTGACGGCGGCGTTCAAGCTGACGAGATCCCAATACAGCCCGATTACGTTGGCCACGGTAACGATCACTTGCTGTTTAAATACGTAGTCCTCTACTTTGAGGTTGTTCCTGGCAATGTTAATCTGCCGCCGATTCAAGGAGAATCCGAATCCCTGTAACAGAGGCTGCTGGACCAACAGATCCAGGCTGGAACTGGTATATGGATTGATGTCCTGGCGGCCCGAGTTCTGGGCGGTGAGGAAATTGTTATAGGAGAGTGTGGCGTTCGCGCCGGACGCGAATCCTTGACTCAGCAGGAAATTGTACGTCCTGTTCGTGGCCACAAGAGCGGTTGTACCGAATGAGAAGATATTCGACTGTGGTGTGGTCTGGTGCTGCCACCCGATGGATCCCTGCAGGACCGGATCGAAGTTGGGTGTACTCGGGCCCAATTGTGTGATAACGCCATTCACTCCGGACGAACTGGCCGATACAGAGGATCCCCCTCCCGCTCCCCCACTGCCGCCACCGCTCGACAAAAGAAAATTGCCACCGGCACTGGAGGGTCCGCTCTGAACAGACTGCGGGATGCCCCGAAGTAGTCCGCCCGCCGAGGCGCGTTGCAAATCGGCCTCAGCCAGCAGCGGAGCATAGCGCTGCAGCGCGATATCCAGGTTATTCTCCAGGGCGAGTGCAATCGTATCCCTCAGAGAGAGATAAATCTTACCCGCACGCAACAGCGATTCGAGCCGGTTCGAATTGGACAGGTCAATGGGCGCGACATTGCGCTTTTGGTAAGGCCGCCGCAAACTGGACATCATTCCGGGATTGGGGTCGTCAATCACAATCCGCCGGTCCTGCGCGAACGTGAGAGGTGCGATCGTGAGGCCGACACAGAGGAGTGAAACGGCAGACTGGATGCTTTGCATGACACTTCCTTCGACAGAAACTTGATGATTGCGCTTCAAATGCTTGGTTACGAATACAGGCCCAGGGCTGTTCCTGATTTCTGCAGCGAGTTATCGCTATTGGTTCGCTTCATCCTATCATGGCAATTCTGCGGCCAAGGCACCAGGAAGGTAAGTTATTGTCCCGAATAGCAGATGAGCCTTGTGACCATGGTATGAGTGTTCGGAAATGGGATACGCCGACCGACTTCACTCATTTGTCGAAGCTGTGCTCATTAGAGTACACTTGAGTCGCAAAGGAGCGTTTGCATGCATACTCGACGGGAATTTGGAAAACTGGCTCTAGCGGTAGCTCCGTTTTCAAGAGCTTTTGGGGCGGCGATCAACTCGAAGATCGATGGAGTACAACTCGGCGCGCAGTCTTACAGCTTTCGCGACCTGCCCCTGGACGATGCCATCAAGGCTATGCAGGCGGATGGCTTGGGAGTTTGCGAATTATTCGGAGGGCACGTGGAACCCGCCGGCTCGCGAGGGCCGGGAGCCCGAGGGGATGCGGCAGCCCGTGAGAAGGGCCGTGAAGAATTACGGAAGTGGCGTACCACTGTGCCGCTCAGCTTCTTTACCGACGTGAAGAAGAAGTTCGACGACGCCGGCATTAAGCTGGTGGCTTACAACTACAGTTTCAATAACAGCTTTACGGACGAGGAAATTGACCGCGGATTCGATTTCGCGAAGGCCCTGGATGTAAAGATTATCACGGCTTCAACAACGCTGCCGGTGGCGAAAAAAGTAGTGCCGTTCGCGGAGAAACACAAGATGATGGTGGCGATGCATGGCCATTCAAACGTCAAAGATCCTACTCAGTTCGCGACGCCGGAAAGCTT
>JBBSHP010000697.1:0-3613 GCA_038232555.1 Bryobacterales bacterium | reverse complement strand
CTCAAGCCGCGGCCGTGACGGCTGCGGGCCGAACAGCGCAAGCCGTCGCGCAGGATGAGGATTTCTGGTTCAACGTGCGGCATGCATTCACGGTCGATCGCAACATCATCAACTTGAATAACGGCGGCGTTTCGCCGGCTCCGAAGGTCGTCATGGACGCCGAGATCCGCTATCTGGAGATGGAGAATATGACGCCGAGCTACTATATGTGGCGCATTCTCGATCCCGGGATCGAAACGGCCCGCCGGCGTCTGGCGCAGGTATTCGGATGCGACCCCGAAGAGATCGCAATTACGCGCAATGCGAGCGAAGCGCTGGAGATTGTGCAGTTCGGCATGGATCTGAGGCGCGGTGACGAAGTGGTGACCACCAATCAGGACTATCCGAGGATGATCGCCAGTTGGCAACAGCGGGAGAAGCGCGACGGCATTGTATTGAAGCAAGTCACCTTTCAGGTGCCACCGCCCTCAATGGACTACCTGGCTAAACGCATCGAAGAGGCCATTACGCCTCGAACCAAAGTAATTCATATCTGCCACATGACAAATCGCACCGGCCAGATCTTTCCGGTGAAGCAGATCTGTCGAATGGGGCGCGACCGCGGAATTGAAGTGATTGTGGATGGCGCTCATGCCTTTGCCCAGTTTCCGTTCAAGCATGCCGACCTGGACTGCGATTACTACGGAGTGTCGCTGCATAAATGGTTGTTAGCCCCCATCGGGACCGGCATGCTCTACATGAGGAAGTCCAAAATCCCAAGCATCTGGCCGATGATGGGCGCCGAGAATTCGTTGCGAAACGATATTCGCAAGTTTGAGCAAATCGGGACCCACCCCGCATCACAACGCAACGCTATTACTGAGGCGATCAACTTCCACGAAAGCATCGGGATAGATCGGAAGGCCGAACGCTTCCGTTATCTGCGGCACCGCTGGGCGGACCGGCTCCGGCAACTGCCTCGCGTAAAGATGCTTCATAGCGACGACCCCCTCCAATCCTGCGCAATTGGATTCGTGAGCGTGGAAGGGATCGATGCGGTAAAGCTGAACAGTTATCTCTGGACAAAACACCGTATCTGGGCGACCGCCGTCGTTACTGCCGGTGAATATGAAGGCCTGCGCATCACGCCAAATGTTTATACTACGCTCGAAGAAATAGATACGTTTGCGGATGTGATGGAGAAAGTGATCAAGGCTGGTGCGATACCGGCGTAGTGACGGTAAGCGTCTTGAAATCTAACTCCCGCCGCATCCTTCCGTATTTGATTGTCAGGCGCTCGGAGTCGACCGCGGCTTCCAGGAAAGGGCCGCCGAACAACGGCCAATGTTCGTAATCGATGGGTTTGCCATCCAGGCGGGGTGTCTCTCCGTATGTGAAGCGGAGGTCAGCTCCACGCAAGGATCGGAATCGCACGGCGGGGGTCGGCTCAAGAGAAAACTCCAACGGCAGAGCGCGGATTGCATCCTGAAAAGCTTGCATGCTTGCGAATTCGGAAGCGGCCGCGACTTGGACAACCATCCCATTCTTGGGGTATTGGCTGAACAGTCTGCGCCCTCCGGCGGCAAGCGGCTTCCAGGAGTATGGCTGTAGCGGGCGGCACGCGATCAGCGCATTGCCACCCTGGGCAAAGATCCAGCCTGATTTGTCTTCCGAAACTTCGCTCAGGTCTTTGGAAAAGAATCCATTCACGTGCGGAAAGCGCGCCCCTTCCGGGATGTCGTAGAGCACAATCACACTGTCCCGGTCCTGGAAGATCTTCTCGTACGGAGAGCCGCCGGAGAATTTGTCGGGTGAGTCGTACATCTTCTTGGACCGGACCACCGTTTCCACCGCCACGGCAGGCGGAAAAGTGAAGTAGGTCTGCAACTCATGGATAGATGAGTGGGGGTTCACGGTGAATAAAGTATTCTGTACGCTCTTGGCGTCCGGCACCGACCAGGTGACATCCCAGGAGTGCTGCTGTATGGGCTGCAGGACGCCGCCCTGATCCGAACTGACGGCGTATTCACGCCGCACATAAGTGGTCTTATACACAGCCCCGTGGCGCTCAGCTTCGAATCGCCAACGGTTGCGCGTACGCTTGCGCTCATAGTGTGTATACGGATGCGAACGATCCGTTGCGATCTTCTTCAATATTTCCGGTGGTTCATAGCCACTTGCGAGCGCGTACCAGAACACGAACCCGTCAAAGGACGGCAGAGGCTTGCCTACTCCGAACCATAGCCATCCAAAATCGGTTGCCACGTTGGAGGATTTCTCGAGCAAATGTGCATCGTAGACGCGCGACTGAGCGCCGACATAAATCCCATCCAGATTCTCCGGCGCATAATCCGCGATCAAATACTCGAGCATCATGGCGCTACGCTTCTGCATGGCGGGGTCTCTGGCCCACGCAGCCAGATAGGACATGGGAACCCAATACACGGACGCGTAATGCGGCGAATCGTACTCGCCCTGACCGCGCGTGGTCGTCAACTTCACCCAACCCTCGATCCACTCCTTCGATTCGCGCAGGTTCTCGGCGGACGACTTGCCGTTGTACCACTCGGTTCCAGGTTCATCCGGCCAAAGCTGTGCCATGAGGTACAAGGATGTGTAATAGAGCAGCCAGTGGTTCTCGGTGTCACCCCGATACGGCATGTAAGTTTTCCACGCACGCCGCAAGGCCTTGCGGGCGGCGGGCGAAAGCTGGCCTTGATCGAGATAAGCGATTCCCGTCACCGGATACATCCAGAACATGTCTCCTGTAGGAGGCACTTCGAGAAGCTCGATCAACCGTTTGGAACACCACTCCACCTCTTCGTGCCGCTTCAGGCGGGCTGCTATGGTCGCGTAGCTTCCGGGTCCGTTGGGATGCAATTGAGAGGCGATGATTTTGTTGGCGCGAGCCTCGAATTCCGGCGTTGCAGCGGTAAGGGCAAAAGTAAGCAGCGCTAGTGCCGCGATCAGCCGTATCACTTTCGCACTCCATTCGGTACAAATTGAATGCGGTTGATGGTTGTCCCGGGCAGTCCATCTACGCGCCACGTCACACCAAGATCGTCGGATACGTAAAGGGCTTCTTCGTGAACGCTCGCGTAGAGGCGCCCGGCCCGGTCGGGATCAAAGGCCAAGCTCCAGCAATCCTGCCTGGGCAAGCCTGCGTTGCGGAACTTCCAAGTGACTCCGCTATCATCCGAGATAGCGACCCCCAAGCCAAACCCGGCGACCGCCACGCGTTTGGAATCGTGCGGGTCCCAGGCAATGTCATAAAGGTTCCGGCCCACTCCCACAACGCCGGCACTTTCGAAGGTGCGTCCACAATCGTGCGATGCGAAGATTCCTCCGCCCTGCGTCACCGCTAACCAGAAGCATCCGTCGTGCGGAGATTGTTCTGCCCGCAATACCTGAAACCCGGCGGCGCCTGCGAGCGACCAGGTGCTACCGGCGTTCTCGCTTCGGAACAGACCCGCCTCGGTGCCCGCCAGCAACACGCCCGTATGTTGCCGATCCACGCGGATCGCTTCACTATAGCGGCGCTTCAGGTTGCCGCTCGCATCGTGCCAGGTCCTGCCTCCATCCTGTGTGGCTGCGACCCCGGCTGTATGCGAGAAGTAAATGGCCCCGGGCCGAT
>JBBSHP010000696.1:0-3622 GCA_038232555.1 Bryobacterales bacterium | reverse complement strand
TGTTCCTTAGTGACCAGCTTGGCGAGCGGAGAGACGATCTGCGCTCCCGCCTCGCGAGCGATATCGACGAAGGGGCGCGGACTCCCTTCGTACAGAGCGGACAGTCGAATCTCCGGAGCAAGCCGGTGCATGGCGTGTAGTGTTCGGAAGTCGAAAGACTGCAGGATGACTCGCGCTTCCAGCTTGTGCTTGCGAATCTGATCGAGCATCAGTTTGGCGAATACATCCGGTGGCGGGGTGTAGTCGGGATGTTCGGGAAAGCTCTTGGTCTCGATGTTGAAATCAAAGACGCCTTGGGTGGATAGCGAGAGCACTTCATCGAGAGTGGGGACGCGCGTGCAGGGGACGAGATGCTGGGTAGAAAAGCGCGGATTCCTCAGCGCTCCACAGTCGTATTGGCGCACTTGGTCCAGAGTAAGATTGCGGATCAACGCGTTGGGCTGAGGGCCTTTGCAGATTTCGGGGTTCATGTGCGGATCGTGCGAGATCACCAGGACGTTGTCTTTGGTTACCGCCACGTCCATCTCCAGAACATCTACGCCCGCTTTGATCGCGTACTCAAAGGCCGGCAGGGTGTTCTCCGGATACATGGCGCGAGCTCCGCGGTGCCCATGGACCAGGATGTGTTGCGCGGCCGGCATGCTCACGACTGTCAAGAATAACACCGCCAGGCTTTTCAAGGACATCGAAACCAGAATATAGTAGGACGAGTTACCGATGCACGAATTCACTATGCGACCAATAACCCGCCGGGCCTTTTCCGTGACGGGCGCGATGACCGCGCTCAGCTATTCGCAGATCCTGGGTGCGAACGATCGTGTGCGTGTCGGCTACATCGGACTGGGCAACCGGGGCGATCAGGTGCACGATGCCTTTCTGGAGAACGGTGACAATCAAACCGTGGCCCTGTGCGACTTGCGTGACGATTACATGGATTTTGCGGCGCAGAAGTCGCGCGCCACTCCGAAGCGCTACAAGGACTACCGGAAGCTGCTAGACGACAAAGACGTGGACTCGGTGGTGATTGCGACGCCGGATCATTGGCATGCGCTTATGTTTGTGGATGCGTGCCGTGCCGGCAAAGACGTCTATGTGGAAAAACCGCTGGCGCTGACTGTGGCTGAGGGGCGCCGCATGGTGCAGGTGGCGAATGAAACCAAGCGGGTGGTGCAGGTCGGCATCCATCGCCGCTCGGCGAAGTTTCTTCAGGAAGCGGCCGAACTGGTGCGCTCCGGCGCAATTGGGCAGGTGACTGTAGCCAAGGCTTATCACATCCTTAACGAGTGGCCGAATGGAATTGGAAACCCGCCGGACGGCGTGCCGCCCACGGAGTGGGAATGGGAGCATTGGCTAGGGCCAGCGCCGAAAGTGCCCTACAACAAGAACCGCGAGTTTTATCGATTCCGCTGGTTCTACAACTACTCGGGCGGGCAGGTGACAAATTTCGGAGTGCACTACATGGACATGATGCGTTGGTGCCTGGGTCAGGATGCGCCGCGATCGGTGACCGCGATGGGCGGCAAGTATGCGGTCAAAGACAACCGCGAGATCCCGGACACGCTGGACATTTTGTGGCAGTTTGACGGACCCACGCTGGTGACATTCTCCCAGTACAACGCCAACGCGGCCCCGGGAAACGCTCTGAATTCGGAGATGGAGCTGCGGGGAACCAAAGGCACGATGTATCTGTTCGGTAATCGATGGGAGATCGTACCGGAGAAGGTCACCGAGATGGAAGTGCCCGCGCGCACACCGCTCGATCGCAAGACGGAGAAGGCTTACGGGTCATCCAAGAAAGCTGCTATGGAACCAAAAAAGATGAGCGGCAGCGCCGACACCGCCTTTCACGCCCGCAACTTTCTGGATTGTGTCAAGAGCCGGGGCAAGTGCAACTGCGATGTTCTAACAGGCCACCTGTCTACTGCCGCGACGCTGGTGGGAAACATCGCATACAAGACGAAGAGCCATCTGGAATGGGATGCCGCCGCGGAGCGATTTACCAACAACGCTGCGGCCAACAAGCTCCTGTCCTACCAATATCGAGCACCGTACAAGTTGGGATGACTAGCGGGTCATGCGCCGTTTCCGCAGCTCGTCGAAGGCTACGGCCATGATGATGACCGATCCAATGATCACCTGTTGCCAGTAGGGATTGGTTCCTAACAGGTCGCTTCCGTTGGAGAGCAGGCCCATGATAAAAGCACCGATCAAGGTGCCGATCACGCTGCCTTCGCCGCCGCGTAGACTGCCGCCGCCAATGACCACCGCGGCGATGGCCTGCAGTTCATAGCCTTGTCCGCCGGTGGGTTGGCCGGTCATCAGGCGGGAGGCTTCTATCATGCCGGCCAGGCCTGTGAGCAGTCCGGCGATTCCGTACACAGAGATGGTGTGGAACGACACGGGCACTCCGGCATAGAAGGCCGCATCCGGATTACTGCCGATCGCGAACGCATACCGCCCCAGTCGCGTGTGCTCCAGAATCACATGCATCAACACAGCGCAGAGCAGCAGGATCCACAGCACAAACGGAACGTGGAGCAGCGTGCCCTCGCCCAGGTATGAAAATTTTTGCGGAATCTCATGTACCGGCAGGCCGTTCGAGATGATCAGCGCCAGGCCCCGATAAATTCCCATGGTGCCCAACGTCACGATGAACGGATTGATCCGAAGTGAAGTGATCATCGCACCGTTGGCCACGCCGCACAGCATTCCGACGCCGATGCCGATCGCGATCCCGCTGGGGATGGACAGTTTATGTTCCATGGCCATGGTGCCGAGCAGTCCACCCATGGCGAGGATGGAGCCCACCGAGAGATCGATTCCGCCCGAAATGATGATGAGCGTCATGCCCAGAGCCATGATGTTGATCACTGCCGTCTGGCGGACGACGCTCGACAGATTGGTGGCGGTCAGGAAATTTGGCGAAGCGATCGCGAGAGTAATAAAGAGCGCGATCAGGGTCAGAAACGGCAAAAGCCGTTGGATCATTCGGGCTGCTCCTGGGTCAAAGTAGTGGCGCTGACATCGAAGGCGGCGTAGCGCATGATCTGTTCCTGAGTAGTGCGGCCGGGCAGTTCGCCAGTGATCCGACCCTGGCGCATGACAAGGATGCGATCCGCTACCTGTAGCAGTTCCGACATCTCGGAGCTGACCATTAAGATGGCGGCTCCGGAGCGCGCCAGCGAATCCATCACTTCGAATACTTCCACTTTCGCGCCTACGTCGATCCCTCGGGTGGGCTCATCGAACAGAAACACGCGGGCGCCCCCGACCAGCCATTTCGCGATGACAACTTTTTGCTGGTTGCCTCCGCTCAGGCGGCCGGCGCGCTGTTTAGGCGACTCGGCCTTGATGTGCAGCTTCTGCGTATATTCCGCAGCGAGTTGTTTTTCTTTTCCGAGGCGCAGGAAGCCGAATTTACTGACCAGTGGAAGGCTGGCCATGGTCAGGTTGTAGCCGAGAGGCAGCCCCGTAGCCAGACCCGTCCGCTGCCGGTCTTCCGGAATCAGGGCGACACCGGCACGGACGGCATCCCGTGGCGAGCGAATGCGCACCGGCTGCCCCGACACCGACACGGCTCCGCTGGTCATGGTGTCGATTCCGAACAGCACGCGGCACAGTT
>JBBSHP010000695.1:0-3623 GCA_038232555.1 Bryobacterales bacterium | reverse complement strand
CCCTGTCCTGGTCACCCAGTAACAACACCAGGAATCCCACCAGGCACCACAACCAGCCATCCCCCGCTCGGGTCGCAGCCATGGCTGACACACGCACCCAATGCGGGGCAGCCCAGTTGTTGGCCCGTTGCATCACCCGGTAATCGCCTTTGCCGATGAAGCCGCGCATGGTCACCTCAACTATACGCCTGACTGTGTACGCATGACCGTAATGCCTCGAGGTGCTACATTTTGTTCAACGTAACCGAATGCCAAATTGTTCCGCGAAGACCGCTGTAATCCTGCCGGCAGACACGCTGTGAAGCGCATCGACTTCCTCTATTTCGATGCCGGCGGCGGACATCGGAGCGCCGCGCTCGCTTTACAATCTGTCATCCACGAACAACAGCGACCGTGGGACATTCAACTCGTCAACTTGCAGGAGGTGCTCGACTCGCTCGATATCTTCCGTAAGTACACCGGGGTGCGGCTCGAAGACGTTTATAACCACATGCTTAAGCGCGGCTATACGCTCGGGTCGGAGCAATTGTTGCGCGCCATGCACGGGATTATTCGCGTTTACCATCGGGCGCAAGTCAAGCTACTGACCAAATTCTGGACGGAGCGCGATGCCGATTTAGTGGTTTCACTGATTCCCAATTTCAACAGAGCTGTCTTTCAGGCGCTGCGTGCCGCGGATCGGGCCCGTAACCGGCCGCCCACGCCTATGGTGACGATCCTGACCGACCTTGCCGACTATCCGCCGCACTTCTGGATCGAACGCCAGGACCAATATTTTGTGTGCGGCACCGCAAAGGCGGAAGAACATGCGCGCTCCCTGGGTCATCCGGAGGATCGGGTTTTTCGCACCTCCGGGATGATTGTTCGTCCCCATTTCTACGTGCCGGTGGAACACAGCCGGGCGGAGGAGCGCGCGCGCCTCGGCCTGGATCCAGCGCTGCCCACCGGGTTAGTGCTCTTTGGCGGCCAAGGTTCCAATCAGATGATTTCGATCGCCAAGGCAGTTGGCAAATCCGGCTTGAAGCTGCAACTGATCATGATCTGTGGACGCAATCACAAATTGCGCGATCGCCTGCAAGCTTTGAAGCCGGAATTCCCGATGCATGTGGAGGGCTTCACCAGCGATATCCCGTACTTCATGCACCTGTCGGATTTCTTTATCGGCAAGCCGGGGCCGGGCAGTATCAGCGAGGCGATTCACATGAACCTGCCGGTGATTGTGGAGCGGAACGCCTGGACGTTGCCCCAGGAACGCTACAACGCGGAGTGGGTCGAGGAGAACCAGGTCGGCGTGGTCCTGCCTTCTTTTCGGAAGATCGCCGAGGGTCTGACAAGCTTGCTCGATGAACGGAACTTCGCGCGCTTTAAGGCCAACGCCGCGGCCATCACGAACCGCGCGGTGTTTGAGATACCCGAGATCCTGGACGAGTTGCTGCGGAAAGCGCCGCCCGGCAAAAACCTGCCAGGCCCAGCAATTCACCCGCCAGGAACACGGTCCAATTGAAGGGACGGGTCATTTTCCCTGCCGTCGTGTTCTGGTAATCCAGGGTAAACGAAACCACTACAATTAAGCCGCCCAGCAAGATCGCGCCCCATTGCGGCGCGTGGATTTGAATTGGCCTCCGCAGTGCAACCAGCCCGCAACCAATCATGGAGAGCGATACGATCACCGGGGCAATTACGGGACTCACCCAGGGAACCGGAATCAAAAACAAAAGGTCCCATGTCAGCAAAGACGCCGGCCAGTGGATCAGAACTTTGAGAAACGCATAAAACGAGATATCCCAGACGCCAAAGGCAATCAGAAAAGCGGCGGCCCATTCTTGAAACGTGCGCGCGACCGCTAATGCCACCGCGGCCAACATCAGAATCGTGGCGGCCTCGCGCCCCAGTTCGGTGATGAACCGGACCACGGTGTCCGTTCCAGCCGCGCGGAGTTGCTCCACAGTGATCAGCGGAAACAACTCATAGGGCGGACGCGGACTGACGCTCTGCCGGAGCGGCTCATAAATCGTGCGCAAATAAACCACCACAGCGGCTTCCACATATCCAAAGGTGATGCCGAAGACAAAAAGAGCGGTGAGGGTGCGCTTCATGCAAGTGAAGAATTAATTTTAATCATTGGTTTGCCAGGATGGATAAGAAATGCGCGGCCTCAGCTTACTCTTTTTTACATCGCGCGGGTAACTCCGATGTTATCGAAGTCATCTCTCTTACTGGAAGAGACATCGTTACACCAAAGAGGACAAATGAAATTACGTTTAGTTTTACTCTCATGCTTATTGACAATCGCGGCTTTTGCCGCTGACGTGACCGGGAAGTGGGCTGCCGACGTACCAAGCCGCGGTGGGAACACTCAGAAGATTACTATCGACCTGAAGGCGGACGGCGACAAAGTCACTGGCACGATCAGCAACCCGCAGGGCGAGATGGCCATCACCGATGGTAAGGTCAGCGGCGACACCGTGACATTTTCGGTCACACGAGAAATGCAAGGCAACACCGTCAAGATCAACTACACCGGTAAATTAGCCGGCGACGAGATCAAGTTTTCCCAGCAGCGCGACGGTGGACAGGGCCAGGCGCGCGAGTTTACCGCCAAGCGTTCGACCACCTAAGACCGTTCCGGCACCCTTGCGGCTCGCTCACACCAGTGGTGGCCGAGCCGCGCCGGTGCTTCAACTCCTCACAAATCACTTCACGTAAATCACGCCCAAGTGGTGATCTACCACTTGACCGCTGGCATCCACCGAAAAGTTCGATGTAATTAACCCGGTTGCGTCCTGGAACTGGTCCTCGCCGCCCTCTACTTTCCAACTCACCGCTCCCGCCATCGTTGTGGATCCCGCTTGCGGGCCGATGTAGCCTTGTCCCACTGTGCTGAACTTCAGCGAGTCGTCTTCCTCCCCGAACGTAATGCTTCCGTCTTCCTGAAACGTGTCGGCGCCGGTCATTCGGACCTGGGATTCAAAATACGCCAGCCCTCCCTCCGCAGGTATGAAAGTGCCCGTGACCCCGTCCGACCCGACCACGGTCTTGATGGAGCAACTGGTCGCGCTGGTAGTGGCTTTCATCACACCTGTCTCACCGCCCGGAGTAGCGGTTCCTTTGAATTGCATGCAATAGATGATTTCGCGCATGCTTCTACTGTATGCTGATCGAGAGGCAACACCAATGAGCACAAATTTACCGCCCACTCCCAACCCATCGCCGAATCCCAATCAACCGCCCTATGCAGGTCAGCCGCCTTACGCCGGTCAGCCGCCTGCGGGTCAAGCAGGGTATCAGCCACCGGCGGGCGGTCCCTACTATCCGCCTCCGGTCAAGAAGAAGACCAGTCCACTCGTGTGGATTCTGGCTGGTATCGGCGCATTTCTGTTATTGATTGCGATCGTGGTAGTCGGCGCGGGATTCTTTGTCTTCCACAAAGTAAAACAGGCGGGGCTGGATCCCGACCTGATGAGGCGTAACCCCGCACTGGCCACCGTAAAGATGATGGCCGCGCTGACTCCCAACATTGAAGTCCAATCCGTCGACGAGAACCGGGGCCTGGTCACGGTGCGTGACAAGAAAGAGGGCAAAACCTACACCGTCAACCTGGAGGACGCCAAGAAAGGCAAGTT
>JBBSHP010000694.1:0-3623 GCA_038232555.1 Bryobacterales bacterium | reverse complement strand
CAAATAAGGGATGCTATCCTGAGTACAAACTTCGACTGCTTTGGCCAGCAGAGCATTGTTCACATACTTGTTGCGAAACTCGAGCTTGGAAACGATCAGGCCTGGATTGGCGAATCGCCCTTCAGCATAGACCAGTTTCACGAGGCCCACCAGGCTGCCTTCGTAGTAAGCTCCAATAAACTTGCTGATTGATAGGTCATTTGATAATCTCGCCTTTAATGTTTCGAAATCCAAGCCGTAGTGCCGGAACGGTCTCCCCCTCCTAACGGGTGTTTCGTTAAAGACCCCCATGACACCGCGGACGAAATCGTCGTCGAGCGACACGACTTTGATTTCAACCCCGCGCTTCTCCGGCCGCTTCGCCTTCTTGCGGGTATCGGTCTTTATTTGCTTCTCCCACCAATGTTTGAAGTCACTTAGCGGCAGCGCCGATATGGCCTCCGCTTCATGGTAATACGAGTAGCTTGGCGTGATATCCGGCAGCCTTTGCCAGAAAGTAAAGAGGTCAGGCTTCGCCCTGAGCGCTCTCAGGCCGTTTATGACCGACTCCGGATCGCCGAGGTCCTCATTCCATTCGTCCTTGAGTCGGGCCACTTTCAGTAGCCGGCCCTGGACGATGAGACGTTTCTCGCCGATCTGAATGCCAGGCACCGCTTTGGGCTTGCGACCGTCATCGTTGATTTCTTTGGTGACTGCCTCACTCAGCCCGGTCTGCATGTGCACGTGAGGACCATCTTGATCAAAGGGAACCATGCCGCCAGGGGTAAATTTCTCATTGAGAATCTTCATGCGATTTTTAGTTCTGGCGTCCGGGACCGCTGGCGGGTTCCGCGCAGCCATTGTTCCACGACCACGAGACTGAAGAGCAGCTTGTGATTATCATGCCTGCCGGATTGATGCTCTTCCAGCAGCTTCCGCACCGCCGTGCGGTCGAGTATCTGCAAGATCAATGATTTGTTGTCCAGCAGCATTTCGCTCATCTCGCCGCGCACGGCGGAGTTGAACCAGCCGTCCACCACGTTGACGGCAAAGCCTCGCTTCTTGCGCTTCATAATGCGGGGCGGCAGAAATTTCTGGCAGACCTGCCGATGGAGCCATTTGCGGGTGCCGTTCCGTACTTTGAAGCTGGCGGAAAGGCGCTGCGCATATTCGACGATAGTCCGGTCCAGGTAAGGGACCCGGGCCTCCAGACTGTGGGCCATCGAAAGCTTGTCCGCATACATGAGCAATTCATCCGGCAGGGACGAGCGAATCTCAAGTAGTTGAAATCCGCCGAGCTCGTCAATGTGCGCCATCTGCGGACGGAGTGCCTGCCAGGCTTCGACCATGTTGCAATCACCGGCAGCACCATCCTGGAAAAGGGCGTTGATTTCGCTTTCCGGCGATAGAGCGAAAACGTTCTGGTAACGCTCGAGGCGATCTTCCACCCCTAATGACTTTACGCCACGCTTGAGCGTCTCGTTGCGGCGGAGGTGATTCACGGCGGAGCTGACGGACGATCGCAGCCCGCCGGGCAAACGTCGCCACCAATCCCCGTAGCGAACCCCGAGGTGACGCTTATACCCGCCGAATAGTTCGTCCGGACCCTGGCCAATGAGAACCACTTTGACATCCTGCCGCGCCCGCTGGCAGATGAAGTACATCGGGACGACCGATGAACTCGCGACCGGCTCTTCCAGGCAGGCGACGATGTGTGGGAGCGAATGCTCGAATTCGCGTTGATCGAGCTGGACCGGAACGTGTCGCGCCCCCAGAAGCGCGGCGCTTTCCGCGGCCTCGGCCAGCTCGTCGTCTGCGAACGACTCCCCGTAGCCGACAGTGTAAGCAGGCCAGGGCCCACCGGCCTCGTTCATGAGGGCCAGGAGAAGACCTGAGTCGAGGCCGCCGCTGAGGAGGATTCCCACGGGCACGTCGCTGAGCAGGTGTCGCTTCACGGCGGCGCGGTAGAGCGCGGTTAGCTCCTCTTCGGCTTCGGCATCTTCCTTTGGGCTGGAGAATGGGACCGGAGTATAGTTGTACCAGCGCTCTTCCCGGCTTCTGCCCTTTTCAAAAACCAGCATCGTGCCCGGGGCCAGTTTTCGTATCCCCTGGTATATTGTGAGCGGCGAAGGGGTATAACGGAACTGGAGAAACAGCTTGAGCGCAGCAGGATCGATCTCCGTTTCGATTTTACCCGCAGCAAGCACGGCACGGATCTCTGAGCCGAAGGTCACCTGCCCGCTATCGATGCGGTAGTAGATTAGCTTAATGCCCATGGCATCGCGCGCCACGATGAGCCGCTGGTTCGTCACGTCCCAGATGGCGAGTCCGAACATGCCATTCAGATGATCAAAGACGTCCGTGCCCCACTCCTTGTAGCCATTGACGATGACTTCCGTGTCGCAATGAGTGCGGAACCGGTGGCCGCGAGCGCTTAGCTCCGCACGCAACTCCTTGAAATTGTAAATTTCACCGTTGAAGACGACGCAGACTGTCTCCTCCGCGTCAAACATCGGTTGGTGACCACCGGCGAGGTCGATGATCGATAGCCGGCGGAAGCCGAGGCCGACCGGACCTGAGATGAAATACCCCTCGTCGTCCGGGCCCCGGTGAGCGATGGAATTCGCCATGCGCACGATTGTCTCGCGCTCCACCGGTTCGCCTTTTGCGAAGTTAAATTGGCCAGCTATGCCGCACATGTTCGGAGATCGGAGGACGGAAGACTGATGACTGAAGACTGAGGACGGAGGACGGAGGACGGATCATACTGTGCTCTTCGGTCCAGAGCGCCGCGAGGCGGGCTTTTGGCACCACTTGTCAGGATCGGCCATCATTGTCCCCAGCATTTGACCCACTCGCGAGAATTTGTCATTCAAAGATATGCGCTGTTCTGCAGAGATATACTGGCACGCCGCCGCAGTATCAATCCAATGCCCACATTCTGCTTGTTCTCCGTCAGCGTCGGTCAGTTTGCTGACGAAGTGGGCAGAATAGCGGCGCTTCTGCCAGGCTTCGGCGAGATTCGCGCCGACCGATCTCGACGACCTGCGTAGTTGATCGGTAAGCGCATATTTTTCCTCAGCCGGAAACAACTTTGAAATGTCAAAGAGTTCCTGCTGCAGTTCAAAAGCGAGCTGATACACTCGCAGATCTTTAAAGTTCGAAATGCGTTCTGTCATGTATTTAGTTTTACGCATCGCTCCGCAGTCCTCTGCCCTCTGCCCTCCGTCCTCTGTCCTCTGTCCTCTGTCCTCTGTCCTCTGTCCTCTGCCCTCCGTCCTCCGTCATCTGTCCTCCGTCATCTGTCCTCTGTCATTTGCCATTGCGCTGCAGAGCGCTCAGCAGGAACCTGCCCGCCTTAAGGGCGAATCGATTGCGCGCGACGACGTTGTCGCGAAATTCCGAGAGACCGCGACGAAACGCTACGGACGTATGGTATTTGATTCCGTTCGGGTAGGGTTCCGAGGGTGTGGTCGCCGCGACCTTGACCTCAACCGATATTGAATCCGCTTGATGCATCTGCGTTTCAAATGTGACAAACTCGTTCTCCCTGCTGAATTGGACCTTTTCGCCTCTCACCAACACTTGCTCTACAATCAGGCCAGATGGGACACGCCTTGACAGCCGATATCGGCTAGGCTCGT